>CAZIZE010000090.1:0-31239 GCA_964543655.1 uncultured bacterium | reverse complement strand
GACATTAAATCAAGAGATTTTTCGGGCTAATGCCCTCAAAATGACCGCTTTTTGCGGTAAGTAGAAGCACTTGTAAAAAATGCTGTTAGAGTTTTAAATTTGTTTTTGTGTAAATTTTATTGAAGAATAAAAAAGCGGCTCAAATGAGCCGCTTAAAATTTATTTGTTAAGTCTATTTTCAATAAGTTGATCAACAACTGATGGATCAGCAAGGGTTGATGTATCACCAAGAGCTTTTTTATCAACTTCATTAGCAGCAATTTTTCTTAAAATCCTTCTCATTATTTTACCAGACCTTGTTTTAGGTAGTCCACCTGTAAATTGTATAAAATCTGGAGTAGCAATTGGACCAATAATTTTTCTAACAAGTTGAACAAGCTCTTTTCTGAGCTCATCTGAAGGCTGCTCTCCAACCTTTAATATTACATATGCATAGATGCCCTGACCTTTAATTTCATGTGGAAAGCCAACAACTGCTGCTTCAGCAACAGCTTCATGCTCAACAAGAGCACTTTCTATTTCAGCGGTTCCTAATCTATGGCCAGAAACATTAATAACATCATCAATTCTACCTGTAATTCTATAATCACAATCTTCATCTCTTTCTGCACCATCTCCAGAGAAGTAGTAGCCATCATATTGAACAAAGTATGTTTGTCTAAATCTATCAGGGTCTCCATATACGCCTCTCATCTGGCCAGGCCATGGTCTCTTTATAACAAGAGCACCTTCAGTTGCACCTTCTTTAATTTCACCAGTTTGTGGATCAACAATAGCAGGATCAACACCAAAAAAAGGAGTTGTTGCCATTCCAGGCTTCATATCAATGGCTCCTGGTAATCCAGTGATTAATATACCGCCAGTTTCAGTTTGCCACCAGGTGTCAACTATTGGGCATTCTTCTCCACCTATTTTTTCGTAGTACCATTTCCATGCTTCAGGGTTAATAGGCTCTCCAACAGTACCAAGTAATTGTAATGTTTTTAATTTATTTCTATCAACCCATTCATCACCAGCTGCCATTAATGCTCTAATAGCAGTAGGTGCAGTATAGAAAATGTTAACTTTGTGCTTTTCAACAATGTCCCAAAATCTTGCAGGTGTAGGATAGTTGGGTACTCCTTCAAACATAAGTGAAATTGCACCATTGCAAAGTGGACCATAAGTAATGTAACTGTGACCAGTAACCCAGCCAATATCAGCAGTACAGAAATAAATATCACCATCGTGATAATCAAATATTAATTTATGGGTAAATGCAACATAAACAAGGTAACCTCCTGTGGTATGTAAAACTCCTTTAGGCTTGCCTGTGGAACCAGATGTGTATAAGATGAATAAAGGATCTTCTGCATCCATTACTTCGTATGGGCAATCAGCAGGGTGTTTGGCAAGCTCTTCATCCCACCACAAGTCTCTACCATCTTCCATTGATACGTCTATTTTATCTTTCTCAATCCTTGGAACAACCAAAACTTTTTCTATTGATGGGCAGCCTAAATTAAGAGCTTTATCTGCATTTGCTTTTTGGTTGATATCTTTTTTGCCTCTATAGTAACCATTGCATGTAATGAGAACTTTGGCTTCGCAATCTTCTATTCTATCTCTAAGTGCTTCAGCAGAAAAACCACCAAAAACAATTGAATGTACAGCACCAATCCTTGCACAAGCAAGCATTGATACAACAAGCTCAGGTATCATAGGTAGGTATATGGATACCCTGTCACCTTTTTTAACTCCAAGTGATTTTAAAACATTTGCACATTTACAAACTTCTTCGTATAATTCTCTATAAGTAAAGGATTTGTCTTCTGTAGGCTCGTTACCTTCCCAGATAAGAGCTGTTTGATTACCTCGTTTTTCCAGGTGCCTATCAAGGCAGTTGTAAGCAACGTTTAATTTACCATCAATAAACCATTTAACATATACTTCATCTTTGCTGTACTTCCAGTCCTGAACTTTGCTCCATTTTTCAAACCATGTTACATACTCCTCTGCAATTTTTGACCAGAATTCGTCAGAGTTTTCAATAGATTCTTTGTACAGCTTTTCATACTCTTCTCTACTTTTAATGTAAGCTTTTTGCCTAAATTTTTCTGGTACAGGATAACGATCTTTGTAGATTTCTGCCATGTTTTCCCCCTTATAATTTTATTAATTAGAACTAAATAAAGAAATGATATGATTTTTATAAAACATTATTTTTTAATAGTCAAGAAAATTTAATAATAAAAATTAGGAGTTTTACGTGAAAGGAATTGTATAAAATATTTTTAAAAGTTAAAAAGTATATAATCCAAAAAATATTTTATTTTTTCTTTAATGATTTTTTTAAATGTTATTTTCTCAGGGGCAGGTAGAAAATATAATTTTACTTTACTATTTTTAAAAATATGCTCAAAAATATATTTAGCTCGTTTTAAATGAGTGGTTGAGGTAATAATCAGTATATTTAAAGGATAATTATATTTTTGTAAAAATTTTTTTAATTGCTCTGCATTTTCTTTGGTGTTAGTGGATCTATTTTCTATAATAACTCTATTGAATAAATTTTTATACTTTTCATATGGAGTTAAAATATCATTTTTGGATGATTTGGGATTAGCTCCACTTATAATTAAAATTTTTGAGTTTAATTTTTTTAAAAATCTAAAACCTTGTTTTATTCTTCCTTTATGGCCTGTAAGTACAACAATTATATCTATTTGATTATTAATTTTTGCATTATTAGATAGTTGAAGATAATTGAGAGAATCGTATTCTATTATTAATTCAGAAGTAATAAAGATTATTATTAAAAAAAATGAAAAAATAAAAATTTTTAAAAATTTCAAAATATTTCCTTGAAAAAAAATTTATTTTCTGCTAAAGAGCCTCTCCTAATAATAAAGTTACGAGGTGATGTCAATGTCAAAAAAATGCGAAATATGTGGAAAAGGCCCTATTGTTGGCAATAATGTTAGCCATGCAAACAATAAAACTAAGAGGAGATGGCTCCCTAACCTGCAATCTGTTAAAGTTAAAACTGAAAATGGTGCAAAAAAAATGAGAGTATGCACCAAATGCATCAAATCTGGAAAAATTGAAAAAGCTGTTAAATAAAGCTAAAAGCTTAATGCTTTTAGCTTTTTAATTTTGCAATTATAGTAGCTACCCTGCTTCCTAAAGCAAAACCATTAGTTTCATCAGCGCTACTTGGTGTGCCTGTGCATGCCACTCCAAAATGCCCACCAGCCTCTATTGGATCACCAACAATTATCATTTGATGTATGAGCATTGCAGAGAGTATTGTCAATAATGTTATCTCCTTACCACCAGTGATGTGGCCAGAAGTTGTAAACGCAGCACCTACTTTATCCTTTAACTTTCTCCTAACAGAAACACTTCTATCTATTAAATCTTTTACTTCAGCTGAAACAGTACCAAAATAAACTGGTGAGCCTATAATAATTCCATCTGCATTTGCGAGATCATCAGTAGTTGTGTCTTTGGCTCTTTTTACAATAGCTTTGAAACCTTCTAAGCTTTCCACGCCTTTTGCAATAGCATTTGCTAATTTTTCTGTGTTGCCACCTTTAGTAGAGTAGGAAATTAACACTGTTGGCATATATACCTCCTATTTTAAAAATTTTTTATCTTTACCATAAGGGCATTTTTTTATAGAATTAATGTAGTCATTGTTCTCACATATTGTGCATTTTTTACATAGATCAATTTTAAATTCAGGGTCAAATTCTAAAGGTGCATTAGTTAAAATTGATGCAATAACTATCTTTACACCATAAGTTGGTGATATGAAAAAATTATTTTTTCCAATATTGCCCACTCCAGCTAATTTAGCAATATATTTATTGCTGTCAGAGTAAAAGTCATTATCCAATAGGAAAAGAGGAGGTAATATTAAAGATTTGTAACCTTCTATTGAAAGAATATGAAAAATTTTATAGGCAATATTTGATATATGCTCTTTAATTAATTTTAAATGATAGTTGAAAATATTTTCATTAAATCTTTCCATTAAATCATTGCCAAAAGATTGGCCAATAACCATTGCTCTTGTGTAAGGTTTGAGCTGAACGATTCCCAATTTTTCAATATTAGCAAAATTAACTATCTGCATATGGTTATTAAAAGCAATTCTTTCAAGTCTGGCTTGAAACGGCACAATATCTATCTCCATAATAGCTTCCTTTCGGAGAGGGTGGGATTTGAACCCACGGTAGAAAGATTTCTACACGTGATTTCGAGTCACGCTCCTTCAACCTGACTCGGACACCTCTCCTGTTTAATATTTAAGATTAAATTTTTAATACCTTTTTCATAGGTTTCATTAATAGTAATCTCATATTCATCTTTTATTAATTTTTCATCTTTTTCTGGCATTCTACCTAATTCTTTAATAACAAAGCCACCTATTGTATCATATGCTCCTTCTGGAATGGACAGCCCAAGTTTCTCCTCAATATCTTCAATAGGACAAATAGAGTCTATTAGATATTTGCAAGAGTCAAGCTTGGTGATTAAAGGTTTTTCCTCATCTTCAAATTCATCTTGAAAATCACCTATAATCTCTTCAACAATATCAATTAATGTAACTAAACCAGATACTCCACCAAACTCATCAATAGCAATAGCAATATGAATTTTTTTATCTTTAAATTCTTTTAAAAGGGATAAAATTTTTTGAGTTTCTGGAACAAAGAAAGGAGGCTTTTTTACCTGATTTATATTAAAATTGTTTTGATCAAGTTTATACGCAATTAAATCTTTTGAATAAACAATACCAGTGATATTGTCAATTTTTTCTTCATAAACAGGTATTCGTGAAAATTTATATTTATTAAAAATATTGATTAATTTTGCAAAAGAAATATTTTCAGGAACAGCAACCATTTCAGTACGAGGAATCATTATCTCTCGAACAATGGTATCTGAAGCTTTTACAACATTTTTTAGAATAAATTCAATCTCTTTATTTGTTGAAGCTTTGTATAGTAAACTATTTATATTTAATTCTTCCATAAGGTTAAATTTTTCTTAAGAAATGTTTTTAATTTTTCAGGAATTTTAATTACTTTAAAATTATCACTAATTGAAACAATAACTGTTGTTGCTATTAATATTGGTTGATTTTCTCTTAATAATTTGTAGAGAAGTTTAAAGCTTGCATTTTTTACTTCAATAACAGATACTTCACAAATAAAAGAATCTCCATACATTAATGGTTTAATGTATTCAACCTCAATTTTTTTTACAGCAAAAAAGATTTTTTCTAAGTAAAATTCTTTTGAAGATATTCCGCACTGGTCAAGAAAGTCTGTACGTGCTCTTTCTAAAAACCTTAGATAATTTGCATAATAAACAACACCACCTGCATCTGTATCTTCGAAGTAAACCTTGTAATTAAATATATTTTTTTTCTGCATAATATTTAAAAAAGGGGCTGATGCCCCTTAATTTATTTTAATTTAAAAGCATTGAGCCCTGCATAAACTGAAGCATCTTCAAGCTCTTCCTCTATTCTCATTAATTGATTATACTTTGCTACTCTGTCAATTCTACATGGTGCACCTGTTTTCAACTGACCAGTATTCATTGCTACAGTGAAGTCAGCAATAAATGTATCTTCAGTTTCACCTGACCTATGAGAAACAAGACATGTGTAGCCAGCTCTTTTAGCCATTTCAACAGTATCGATAGTCTCTGTTAATGTGCCAATCTGGTTTAATTTGATTAAGATTGAATTGGCAATCCCCTCTTCAATTCCTCTTTGCAATCTTTTAGGATTTGTAACAAATATATCATCTCCTGTAAGCTGCACTTTATTGCCAAGTCTTTCAGATAAAATTTTCCAACCATCCCAATCATCTTCTGCAAGACCATCTTCAATAAAAATTATAGGGTATTTGGAGAGCATCTCCTCATAAAAATCAACCATTTCAGCTGCTGTTTTAATAGCACCTTCACCTGCAAGATTATACTTGCCATCTTCAAAAAACTCACTTGCAGCTGAATCTATTCCAATGTATATATCTTCTCCTGCTTGGTAACCTGCTTTTTCAATTGCTGCAACTATTAACTCAATAGCTTCAAAGTTAGATTTTAAATTAGGTGCAAACCCACCTTCATCTCCAACTGATGTTGAATATCCTTTGGATTTTAAAACTTTTTTTAATGTATGATATGTTTCAGAACACATTCTAACAGCTTCTCTAAAACTTTCTGCTCCTGTTGGAACAATCATAAACTCTTGAATATCAACGTTGTTGTCAGCGTGCTTGCCACCATTTAAAATATTCATCATAGGAGTTGGTAAAACATAAGCATTAACTCCACCAATGTATGTGTAAAGAGGTTGCCCAAGGTAGTCAGCACCTGCTCTTGCAACTGCAAGAGAAACACCAAGTATTGCATTAGCACCAAGCTTTTCTTTTGTTTCAGTGCCATCAAGTTCAAGCATTAAAAGATCAATGTGTCTCTGGTTGAGAACATTCATACCTACAATTTCTGGTGCAATAATATCATTGACATTTTGTACTGCTTTTAAAACACCTTTACCAAGAAATCTTGATTCATCACCATCTCTAAGCTCAAGTGCTTCATGCTCACCTGTAGATGCTCCTGAAGGAACTATAGCTCTTCCAAAAGCACCTGATTCTGTATAAACTTCTACTTCTACTGTAGGATTACCTCTTGAATCTAAAACTTCCCTTGCAAAAACATCCTCAATGTAAGGCATTTTATTCTCCTTTCATTAATAAATTTGAGAAATTAGTTATTTTTCTCATTAACTGTTTCTTTATGAACAGTTGCCACGCTAATAACATTAATTCCTGCTTCTTTCAATGCCTTTTTTATATCAACTTCTTTACAATCTTTTGTTTTAACAATAAAATTAACCAATTTACTCATTGATGTACTCCTCCTTAAAATGTGGTTTAAAGGTAAGAACAGGGCATTTTGCAAACTTTACAACTTTCTGTGCAACACTACCCATAATAAAAGCAGGCAGTCCTGTTCTACCATGAGTGGGTATAATAATCAACCCTGCTTTTATTTTTTCTGCATACTCTACAATCTCTCTGTAAGGTGTGCCTTCTTTTACAGTAATAAAGGTTTTAATACCCTTTTTTTCAAATTTTTCTTTATATTTATTCAAGTAATCTTCAAGTAATTTTCTATGCTGCTCAAACAATTCTTCTGGTACATTTAAATCAGAAAGAGCTGTATGGTAAATTTCTGATACAGTAATTAAAAATAGCTCACTACTATATTTTTGAGCAACATCTGTAACTAAATTAATATCTTCTTCATTAATTTCATCACCACTTATTGGAAAAACAATTTTTCTAAACATAAAATACCTCCTTATTTTTGAATTTATACCCCTTTGGAATAACAACTATTCCATTTTCAGTAACATGGAATCTTTTTCTATCTTTCTCACTATCAAAACCTATTTCTTCACCTTGAGGAATATCAACATTTTTATCAATAATAACATTCCTTAACCTTGCTTTTCTACCAATATTAACTCCATGAAAGAGAATACAATTTTTAACAAATGAAAAGCTATTAACCCTGACTTTTGGTGAAAGGATGGAATTTTCAACTTTACCTCCACTAATAATTACTCCATCACAGATAATAGAATCAAGAGCCTGACCAACACGTCTTTCTCTAATATTGGCAAATACAAATTTTGCAGGTGGTGATTGAGCATTGTAGGTTCTAATTGGCCATTCTTCTTCATAAAGATTAAATTTAGGGTCAACATAAGCAAGATCCATGTTTGAATCAAAATATGCCTCTAAAGTACCTACATCTCTCCAATAATTTGAATCTTTAGCATCTCTATTGTGATGAAAAGGATAGCAATAAACATTGTGTGATTTTATCATTGCAGGTATAATATTTTTTCCAAAATCGTGAGAGCTATTCTTATCATTAGCATCATCTTCAAGAATTTCTTGTAAAAGCTTTGTTGTAAATATATAAATTCCCATTGAAGCAAGGGAAAAATTTTTATCATCAGGTATTGTTTTTGGATTTTCAGGTTTTTCTTCAAAACCAACAATTTTATAATCAGGGTTTATTTCCATAATTCCAAGGGAGCTTGCTTCTTTAACATTGACTTTTATTGAGGCAATTGTAAGATCAGCATTTTTATCAATATGAAATTCGAGCATTTTTGCATAGTTCATTTTATAAATATGGTCACCTGAGAGAATTACAATATAATCTGGCCTAATTAAGCTATCATCAATTAGATGCATATTTTGATAAATTGCATCTGCGGTACCTTCATACCAGCGTTTGCCAAGTCTCATTTGTGCAGGGATAGGAACAATGAATTCATCTATTTCAGGGTTAAAAATTGACCAGCCTCTTCTAAGATGAGAGTGTAAAGAATGAGATTTGTACTGGGTTAAAACATAAATTTTTTTAAAACCTGAATTAATACAATTGGAAAGGGTAAAATCTATTATTCTATATTTGCCACCAAAAGGAACAGCAGGTTTTGCCCTTTCTATAGTAAGTGGGTAGAGTCTGCTCCCCTCACCTCCTGCAAGAATGAATGTAAGAACTTTTTGAAACATTTTTTATCCTTTCATTACAGCAACTGGTCTAAATCGTGCTAATTTTTTCACAAGTCCGCATCTAACAACCACTTTTACTACCTCATCCACATCTTTATATGCCTCTGGTAATTCTTCTGCAATTGTGCGCTTATTTCTGGCAATTATATGTATACCTTTATTTTCAAGATTTTTTACTATCTCGTTACTGTTAAGACTTTTTAATGCTTTTTTTCTGCTTAAAACCCTTCCAGCACCATGACAGCAGCTTGCAAAAGTATAATCAAGAGCTTTTTCACAACCAATTAAAAGGTATGAACCTGAGCCCATATCTCCAGGAATAATTATTGGTTGACCAATATTTCTGTAATCTAAAGGAATATCTTTGGAACCACTGCTAAAAGCCCTTGTAGCACCTTTCCTATGAACAAGTACAGTTTGGCCTTTGTAAGTTTCCAATTTTGCAATGTTGTGACATATATCGTATATCTGTTTTAAGTTTAATTCAGAAGGAGAGATTTTTAAAGAGTTTATTAAAGTTTCCTCAATAATAGATTTGATAATTTGCCTATTAGCATATGCAAAGTTAGCAGCTGCATTCATGGAATTAAAATATTTTTTCCCAATGTCAGATTTAAATGGTAATGCAATTAATTGCTTATCTGGAGGATTATAATTGAATTTATTGGCATTTTTTCTCATAATTTTTAAGAAATCATCACAAACCTGATAACCAAAACCTCTTGAGCCAGTGTGGAATAAAATTAGTATCTGCTCCAGGTGAATATTTAAATAGTTACAAATTTCGCTATTGTATATTTCTTCAACAACGTTAATTTCGAGAAAATGGTTACCGGAACCTAAAGTTCCAAGCTGCTGCCTGCCCCTATCAATGGCTCTATCAGAGACATATTTGTACCCTTCATTTTCTATACAGCCATTATCCTCAGTGAAAGTTAAATCAACTTCAGTACCAAAACCATTTTCAACAGCCCATTTAGCTCCCTTTTTCAAAACTTTTTTAAACTCTTTGTTTGAAATTTTTTTTATGGCATTTTTTGAGCCAACACCTGATGGAACTGATGAAAATAGAGCTATTAAAATACTCTCTAATCTATTTTTTATATCTCTGTAAAAAAGGTCTGTTTTTAACAGTCTAACACCGCAGTTAATATCATAACCAACACCGCCAGGAGAAATAAATCCATCCTCAACATTAACAGCAGCAACTCCGCCTATGGGAAAACCGTATCCTTCATGAATATCTGGCATTGCAATTGAATAATCTAATATACCAGGTAGTGTTGCAACATTTTTAACCTGCAACAGGCTATTATCAGTAACTATTGCATCAATTAACTTTTTGGAGGCAAATACCCTTCCAGGCACAAGCATATTACCATGTTTTGGTATTTCCCAAATAAAATCATCTATTTTTTTAAGATTCATTGTGGTTCTTTTTTATTTGATTGTAAATTTCTTCTGCAAACATCTTAGTTGAATGGGGACCATCTGTAGTAATAATATTTCCATCAATTTCAATGGAAGAGCCTGTATAATAAGCTCCAAGTTCATCAATAATATCTCTATCTCCAATCCATACAGTAGCTCTTTTATTTTTGAGAATTCCAGCATAGGCAAGGGTAATAGGCGATTTATAAGAAGCTGCAATTATCTTTTTCTGCTGGTTTGCCTTTTTTAAAAAAGAGTGAAGTGTTTTGTCATTCCAGAAAACCTCTGAGCCTGTGCCACCAACTAAAATTATAGCATCATACTTTTCTGGCTCCAATGTATCTATTGTGTTGAATATTTCAACTTCTGTTCCTTTCATGCCTCTGGCTTTACCTGCTTTGTTTGACGCAAGAGTGATGTTAAACCCTTTTTTCCTAAAAAATTCTATGGGGATATTGAACTCTTCATCTCTAAAATTTTTAAAAGATAAAATTATTAGAATATTATTTTCCATAATATTTTATCCCCCACAACATTGTTACTCTATTATACAAAAAATTTTAAAAAAAATCAATTTTTATTGATTTTTTATTTTTTTATAAATATAAGAAAGTATGGAAATTTTTATAGTTGCAACTCCAATAGGCAATTTAAATGATATTACTAATAGAGCTATAAAAATACTTTCTGAGGTTGATTTGATTTTTGCAGAAGATACCAGGGTGACTATGAAACTGTTAAATAAATTTAATATTCAAAAAAAGATTTTAAGCTGCAATGAATTTAATGAAAGTAAAAGATTGGAATTTTTATCAAAAGAATTTGAAAATATAGAGAAAATTGCAGTAGTTTCAGATGCTGGTACACCACTAATCTCTGATCCTGGTAAAATGATAGTGAAATTTGCTTATGAAAATGGTATTAAAGTAACTCCTATCCCGGGGGTATCAGCTATTTCCACTATTTTATCAGTAACACCTTTTGATACAAAAAATTTTATTTTCTTGGGATTTTCTGAGAAAAATTTAAAATTAAAAAGAGAGAATTTTCAAAAATTAATTAATTTAAAATACCCTTTTCTATTTTTTGAGTCTCCTAAAAGAGTGGTGGATTCAATAACTATTTTAAAAGATTTGGATACCACCCTTGATATAGTTATAGGTAGAGAATTAACAAAGGTTCATGAAGAGATTATTTTTGGAAATATTTTGGAAATTTATGAAAAATTATCTAATATTAACATTAAAGGAGAATTTGTTATAGCTGTTTCAAAAACTAAAAAGAAGGATAATGAGAAGTTTGAATTTTTGGATGATATTAAAATTTTGCAAGAGTTAAAAATTTCAACAAAAGATATTGCTTATTTTATATCAAACAAGTATAATATGAAAAAAAACAAAATTTATAATTTTTTGAAAAATATGGAGCAACAATGACATCATATATAAAACAGGCACCACATAATTTAGAAGCAGAGAAATCAGTTCTTGGAGCAATTTTTTTAGAAAATAAGATTTTAGATCTATTGGTTGATCTTTTAAAACCATCAGATTTTTACCATAAACCTTATGAAATAATTTTTAAAGCAATGTTACAACTTTACAATAAAAAAGAGCCTATTGATATTCTTACAATTACAGAGCATTTAAATAAAAATAAACTGCTTGAGCAGGTAGGTGGAGTTGGTGAAATTTCAGCAATTATTGATGAAGTTCCAACTACTGCAAATGTTGTAAATTATGCTAAAATTGTAAAAGAAAAATCTATTTTAAGAGAAGTAATAAAAACTTCAACTGAAGTTATTGAGAAATGTTATCAAGAGCCAGAGAGTATTGAAGAATTTCTTGATTCAATTGAAAAAAAATATTTTGAATTAAGTGAAAATCGTTTTCAGACTACTTTTTCCAATATTAAAAGTTTAATATGGGATGCTGTTGAAAAAGTACAGGAATTATATAAAAGTCAGACAAGCATTTCAGGTATTCCCACTGGTTTTTATGCACTTGATAATAAAACAAGGGGATTCCAATCTTCTGACCTTATAATAATTGCAGGAAGACCAAGTATGGGTAAAACAGCTTTTGCCCTGAATATTGCCGGGAATGTTGCAGTTCACAAGAAAATCCCCATTGCTTTTTTTTCACTTGAAATGTCAAAAGAGCAACTTGCTTATAGATTATTATCAAGTTTTAGTGGAATAAATTCCAATAAAATGAGAAGTGGAATGATAACCAAGGATGAATGGCCAAAGATAAGTCAGGCAGCAGGAGTATTAGCAGAAGGGAAACTTTTTATTGATGATACACCAGCAATGACAATTCTTGAAATTAGAGCTAAAGCAAGAAGGTTAAAAGCTCAGGAAAATATTCAGATGTTAATGATAGATTATTTACAACTAATAAGAGGCTTTGAAAACAGAGAATCAAGAGAGCGGGAAATATCTGAAATTTCAAGGTCATTAAAGAATTTAGCAAGAGAATTAAAGATACCTGTTGTTGCCCTGTCGCAGCTTAACAGAGGTGTTGAAATGAGAAGCGACAAAAGGCCACAGCTTGCAGATTTAAGGGAATCAGGTGCAATAGAGCAAGATGCTGATGTTATACTATTTATTTATCGTGATGAGGTTTATAATAAAAACAGGGAAGACAACAAAGGAAGTGCTGAGATTATTATTGGTAAACAGCGTAATGGTCCCACAGGTACAGTTGAGCTATTTTTTGACCATAAGTTAACAACATTTAAAAATCTTGCAAGAGAGGATGATATTGATTTTATCCCATCAGAGGGAGATGAATTTTTTAATGAAATTTAAGTTATGGAAGATTTAATTTATTGGGTTGCAATTAAAAAATTACCTAAAGTTGGAGACATTACTTTTATAAATTATTTGCAAGAATATGAAAAACCAAAAGATATTTTTGAAAATTATAATATTACTGAAATTAATAAAGATGAAATATTAAGAGAATCAGCAAAAGAAGTTGAGAATTGTAAAAAACTTAATGTAAAAATAGTAACATATCAAGATAATTTTTATCCTGAGAATTTAAAACAGATTCATTCGCCACCACCGATACTTTACTGTATTGGCAATTTAGAACTTTTAAAAAGTGACAATAGTGTTGCTGTTGTAGGTTCAAGAAATCCAACAGATTATGGAAGAAATGTAACAAAAGATTTAGTTAAATTGCTTGTGAAATATAGAATTGTTATAGTTAGTGGCTTTGCAAGGGGAATTGACTCAATTGCACATGAGGAAGCTATTAACAATAAAGGCTCTACAATAGCTGTTTTAGGGTGCGGAATAAACATTATTTATCCAGCTAAAAACAGATTGCTGTTTAGCAAGATATCCAATTCAGGTTTAATTATTACTGAGTTTTCATTGGATACCAAGCCAGAGCCTAAAAATTTTCCCAAGAGAAATAGAATTATAAGTGGTATTTCAAAAGCTATTGCTGTTGTTGAAGCTGGCAAAAAGAGCGGCTCTCTTATAACTGCTGATTTTGCACTTAATCAAGGAAAAGATATTTATGCTGTTCCCGGGAATATTTACAATTTTAAAGCAAAGGGATGCAATTATTTAATTAAGAATGGAGCTTTTCTTCTTGAAAATGGAATTGATATAATAGAAAATAGTTTTCCCCATTTACTAACTATCAAGAATGAAAAATTAAATATAGACCTTAACTCTTTTTCAAATAGTGAAAAAAGAGTTTATGAGCTATTAAAGGATAAGCCACTTACTTTTGATGAACTGGTTATTTCTTCCTCAATCCCGCCACATGAGACAATGGCGATTTTGTCATCATTTGAAATAAATGGGATTGTAAAAAAATTTGAAGAAAAATTTTTTGCTGTAAATTAAAATGGAAAATTTAGATGAAAAATTAAAAGAACAGAGAAAAAAAGCAAGGGAAAAGCGGATTATTATTCTTGCTTTTATTGCATTAATTATAGCTACAGTTGTACAGGTTTATTATGCCAAAATAACATTTAACAATACACCGCTACCTTCAAATATTATTGTTTTTAGCTTATTGAATATTAATATTATTTTGATTCTCCTGCTAATTTTTTTAATTTTTAGAAATCTTGTAAAGATTTTTTTTAGCAAAGAACAGAAAAAAATAAAAAAATTAAGTAGAAAACTTGTTATATCTTTTTTTCTATTTACAACTATTCCACTAATTTTACAGTTTATAATTTCATCAGTAATTGTTAAAAGCAGTATTACAGGATGGTTTAATAAAAAAGTTGAAGATAATCTTGAAGCTTCATTGAAAATTGCTGACAAATATTACCAGGAAAAACGTACCAAAATCCTTATATATACAAAAGATATTTACGAGCTTATGAAAAAAGGGGCAAATATAGAGGATAAAGTAAAGTATTTTTATATAAATGGCTATATACTTGGTAAGGATAATAAAATTTATAAAGTGCGATACTTTCCAGAGCATATTAAAAAGTTTATTGAGCCAAATTTATCAAAATTAAAAGCATTTATTTTAAATAGTGGTAAATCTGAAGGAACAGATATTGTCTCTGTTGAAAAAAAAGAGATTATTTATGGCTATTATAAAGATAAAAAGAATTTTGTTATAGCATATTTTTTAACAGGCAGGGATATTACAAAATCATCAAAAACTATATCACAGAACATTGCTGAATACTCTTATTTGAAGTTAATGAAAAATCCAATTGAAAAGATGTATATTTTTTCTCTATTAATTGTAACCATGGTTATTATATTTTCAGCAACATGGTTTGGTTTTTTTATAGCTAAAGATATTACTACTCCAATAAATCAATTGGTTAAGGCAACTTATGAAATTAGCAAGGGGAATCTTGATTTTGAAATTAATATAAAATCACAGGATGAAATTAAATTATTGGTGGAATCTTTTCAGAGAATGGTTCAGGAACTTCAAATATCAAGAAGGAATCTACTTGAAAGACAGCAATATATTGAAACAATTATTAACAATGTAAACAGTGGAGTAATATCTATAGATAAAAAGGGAGTTATTAATACAATAAATACCTTTGTTGAAAAACTGCTGAAGATTAATAAAAAGGATATTATAGGCTTGCACTACAATAGCCTTGGAGATAATACGTTAAAGAAAATAATAACTGATATTTTCAATGAGTTTTCATCAAGTTTTAAAACTACAATTATCAAAAATATGAATATTCAGGGGAATGAAAATGAAATAATTATGCTATCTATTTTCGCAACTACTTTAAAAAGTGAAGATGATGAAACATTGGGCTATCTAATTGTTATGTCAGATTTAACACAGGTAACTCTTGCTCAAAGAGCAGCAGCATGGAAAGAGGTTGCGAGAAGGGTGGCACATGAAATAAAAAATCCTTTAACACCAATTCAACTATCTGCCCAGAGATTAAAAAAGAAATACTTAAATAAATTAAGTGAAGATAGGGAAGAGTTTGAAAAAACAATTAAAAATATTATAGTATATGTTGATGTTATTAGAAACCTTGTTAATGAATTTTCTAATCTTGCTAAGATGCCAGAAACAAAAGTAGAAGCACATAATATGAATGAGCTAATCAAAGAATTAACACCTTTTTTTGTTAACTCATGGAAAAATATAGAATTTAAATTTGTTTTAGAGGACAATCTACCTAAAATTCATGTTGACAAAAAGCAAATTTATCAAGTAATAACCAATTTATTAAACAATGCTGTACAATCTTTTGAAGATGTTGAAAGGGATAAAAAAGAGATTACAATTATTACAAAATATTTAAAAAATAAAAACTTTATCAAATTATCAATTATTGATAATGGAACAGGTATAGACAGGAAAATTAAAAATAAGATATTTACACCTTATTTCTCAACAAAAAAATCAGGCACAGGGATAGGTCTTACTATTGTTAAATCAATTATTGACAGCCATAATGGTGAGATAAATTTTAAAAATAATAAACCTTATGGCACTATTGTTGAAATTTTATTACCTGTTGTGTAGTTAGGGGAATTAATTATGAATGAAAAAATTTTGATTATTGATGATGAACAATATATTCTTGATTCTTTATCTGATGTTCTCTCTGATGAGGGGTATGTATGTTTAACTGCTCTTGATGGTTTTGAAGGTATTAGAATTATTGAGCAAGAAAATCCAGATGTAGTTTTATTAGATATTTGGATGGATGAAATAGATGGAATAGAGGTTTTAAAACGAGTTAAATCTATTTATCCTACATTGCCCATTATAATGATTTCAGGCCACGGTACTATAGAAACAGCAGTTCAAACAACCAAGTTAGGAGCATTTGATTTTATTGAAAAGCCTTTATCCCTTGAAAAAGTTCTTATATTAATAAAAAATGCTTTGAATTATAAAAAAATTCAGGAAGAGAATGAATTTTTAAAATCAAATTTTCTAAAAGATGAAATAATTTTGGGCAATAGTCCTGTTATAAAAAAATTATTGCAAGATATTGATAAAATAGCACCAACTGATAGCTGGGTGTTAATAACTGGTGAAAATGGCTCTGGGAAAGAATTGGTAGCGAAGCTCATTCATAAAAAGAGCAAAAGGGTTAATAAACCTTTTGTTGATGTTAACTGTGCTGCAATACCAGAAGAGCTAATTGAAAGTGAATTGTTTGGTCATGAAAAGGGTAGTTTTACTGGTGCAATTGAGCAGAAAAAAGGAAAGTTTGATTTAGCTGATGGCGGTACAATATTTCTTGATGAAATAGGAGATATGAGCCTCAGGACACAGTCAAAGATTTTAAGAATTTTACAGGAGCAGAAATTTGAAAGGGTAGGAGGCCATGAGGTTATTAAAGTTGATGTTAGAGTTATTGCAGCTACCAACAAAAACCTTTTAGAAGAGATAAGAAATGGTAAATTTCGAGAAGATCTTTACTATAGATTAAATGTTATTCCAATCCATGTTCCACCATTAAGAGAAAGAGTTGAAGATATACCTATTCTTGCTAAATATTTTTTAAATAAATTTTCATTTGAGCATACAGGTAGGTCCAAGGAGATTTCTGAAGATGCAATGCTATTACTACAAAAACATAATTGGCCTGGCAATGTTAGAGAATTAAAAAATTTAATGGAAAGACTTGTTATCCTTGTAGATAGTGACACAATTAGAGCAGAAGATATAGAAAAGTATCTTTATGGAAAGTTTACTGAAAATGAAGAAGCTATCTGCTCTCTTATAGATAAATTTGAAAAATTAGATGATGCTGTTAGAACTTTTGAAAAGATGTTTATTGAAAAAAAGATTAAAATTAATAAAGGAAACATCACAAAAACCGCTGAAATGATGGGAGTTACCAGAAGGAATCTTTACAGAAAAATGAAAGCTCTTAATATTAATTGGGGAGAATTATGATAGAGGAAACAGGAGTTGTTGTTGAAACTTTAAAGCAGGATAATATTGCCAGAATATCCGTTCAAAAATCATCAGCCTGTGGTAATTGCTCTGCAAAATCTTTTTGTCATCCTTTTGGTGAAGAGAGTGAGGTGGTTGTCAATGCTTTTAACAATATAGGAGCTAAAGAAGGAGATAAAGTAAAAATAGCCATTAGCTCTTCGACTTTTTTAAAAGCGTCATTCCTGGTATATGTAATACCCATAGTTGCCATGCTAACAGGTGCATTTGTTGGAGAAATTTTTTTTCATAATGATATAGCAAATTTTATTTTTGCTGGCTTATTTTTTATTATAACCTTTTTTATTGTAAGCAAACTTTCAAGGAACAAAGAAGAAGTTTATATGGCAGAAATAGTAGAGATATTATAACTTGCCATACTTTTTTAATGCTTCATCTAATTCTTTTTTTAATTTTTCTGGTTTAAAGGGTTTCACAGCATAACCATCTGCACCCATATCCTTTGCTCTTTTTATATCAGCCTCTCTTCCTTCAGTTGTTAACATTACAATAGGGATATTCTTGAAATCTTCATTTTGTTTAATTCTGTAGAGAAACTCAAGTCCATTCATATTGGGCATATTTATATCGCATATAATAAAATCAATGTAATTATTTGAAAGTATATCAAGAGCTTCTAATCCATCACCAGCTTCATAAGCTTTTGATATTTTATATAATTTTTTTAAAGCAAATATTACCATTTTTCTCAAAGTTGGTGAATCATCAACTACTAATGCTGTTTTTTGGCTCATAGCTTACTCCATTATGATAATTTTTGTATAATTTTTTCTGGAATTTTCTCCAATGGGACAACAATATCCACCACTCCTGCTTCAAATGCTGAACGTGGCATTCCATAAATTACAGAAGTTTCTTTATCCTGGCCAATAACATAAGCATTTTTGGCTTTTAATTTTTTTAAGCCCTCTGTCCCATCAGAGCCCATACCTGTCATTATAACAGCAATAACATCTCCGCCAAAAACTTCAGCTGCTGTTTCAAACATTATATCAACCTGCGGGTGATACAATGCATCTTTAGGCTCATCTGTAATGTTAAGATAGTATATTGAGCCTCTTTTTTTTATTTTAATATGGCAACCAGCTTTACCTATAAAGATTTTACCTTTTTTTAAAATATCACCATCCTTTGCTTCATCCACCTCAAGAGGACATAATTTATTTAACCTGTCAGCCATTGGTTTTGTAAAACCTGGTGGCATATGCTGGGCAACTACAATTGGTATAGGAAAATTTTTAGGGAACTTAGGTAAAATTACCTGAAGAGCAGGTGGTCCACCAGTGGATATTCCTATTAATACAGCTTTAAACTTGGTTTTTTCAGGCAATGTTACAGGTGCTTGAATAATAGGTTTTTTTTCTACTTTAGGTTTGCTAACAGTAAGCCTGGAAGGTTTTGATAATTTTGTAACTGATGCAGCCTTAATCTTTTCAATAAGGTCAAATTTAATCTTTTCAAGCTCAGAAGATATTGTTTTTGATGGTTTGGTAACAAAATCAACAGCACCATTATTTAGTGCTTCAAGGGTTACTTCAGCACCATCTTTAGTAAGAGAGCTAACCATTATTACAGGTACTGGATTGGGCATTTTCATTATCTCTTTTAAAGTTGTTAGCCCATCCATAACAGGCATTTCTATGTCAAGAGTTATAACATCAGGTTTTAATTTAGGAATAAGCTCTAATGCTTCTTTGCCATTTTTCGCATGGCCTATAACCTCTATTTCATTGGAAGACTCTAATAGCTTTCTTAGTATCAACCTTACAACAGCAGAATCATCTACCATTAAAACTTTGATTTTGTTGCTCATTAATCAGACTCCTTTGTTATCATTCTTTTTTGTACAACAATACTTTTGAGGTTGGCTGTAATTTGAATACATTGGTAATTTTAAATAGTGACTCAGATTGACCAATTAGCAGGTAGCCATTTTTAACAAGAGATTGGTAAAAATTTTCAACCACTCTCTTTTTAGCATCATTGTCAAAGTAAATTAAAACATTCCTGCAAAATATAACATTAAAATTTTTCATCATTCGCATTTGAGTATCATTTAATAAGTTTAAATATTTAAAAGTTACTTTTCTTGCAATGCTTCTATCAAGCTCATATAAATTGTCAGGAGTTTTTTTAAAATACTTTGCTTTTATTGAAGGGGGAGTATTTCTAAAAGCAGCTTCAGTATATTTTGCTTCCCTTGCCTCGCTTAATGCAGTAGGAGAAATATCAGTGCCTATAATGTCAACTCTCCATCCCTTTTCATAAAATTTATTTTCATTAAATAAAATTGCAAGAGTGTATGGCTCTGCACCATTTGAGCATGCGGCGCTCCATATTTTAATTGATTTTGAGCCTGTTTTTTCAATCTCCGGGATAATGTATTGAAAGAGAGCATCAAATTGAGCAGGTTCTCTAAAAAAGAAAGTCTCATTAACTGTTAAAATATCAACAAGCTCTTTAAGTTCCTGATCCTTTTTAATGTCAAATTTCAAATACTGATAATACTCTTTAAATGAGCCTAATCTTAATTTTTCAACTCTTGCTTTAACTCTTTTTTGGAAGAGGATTTTTTGGCTGCCATTAAAAGTCAATCCACAATGCTTGTAGATTAGCTCAGATAGCAGCTTAAATTCTTCCTCTGACATTTTTAAAACAGCCATTTTACTATTCTCCAGCTAATTCTTTGCAAAAAAATTGTAATATATCTTCACTAATTTCTTTGCATATATTTTCTGTATTAAACCCAATTTCTTTAAGATAAATAAGTGCGGAAAGTTGTAAACTTTTATATTTGCTCTCTTTTAAAAGATAGAGACAGAAATCTTCCCAGTAAGGAATTTTTAACTCTCTTAATATTGATATAAGAAGCCTCAATGTTTTTGGATTAGTCTGAGATTTAATTAATCCAGTAAGTTCATTTGCAAGTGAATGATTTTGTGAGAAAATATGATATAATGTTTCATATGAAACAAATGCAAAATTCTCTTCTCCTAAAAACTTTATAATTTCCTGGACAACATCAACTTCAGGATAATTTTTTAAAGAATTAATACAACTTTTTATTAATATCTCATCATTATCTCTATTAAAATTTTTCAATAATTGAAGTAGCTCTTCTTTAACGCTGTCATCTTTTATCTGGGAAAGAGCTATAATTGCAGAATTTTTCAAAAACCAATTATCCTCTTCTAAAAATGGCAGTATATAGTCAGCATCATCTACTCCACCTATCTCTCCTATTGTTTTTAATATTTCACCTTTTAAGTCATCCTCAGTTTCTTCAAAGAGCATATCTGATAAAAAGTCAACAGGTGCAGAGCTTTTAAAAGTTTTAAAAGCATCAATTATTACAAATTTGGTTTCTATATCAAGACCTGATTGAAGTGCCTCTAAAAAAAGATCGATTACTTCCTGCTTGTCTATAAATTCTTTTAAAGCTCTTGCAATGTAGTGTCTGAAATATGTAAAGCTTGTATCAAATAGGAGAGATTTCAGACATTCATAAGCCCTATCATCGCAAAGCGCACCAAGTGCAAGAATTGCCTCTATTTTAACATGGTCATCTTTGTCATGTACTCCATTATAAATTTTGTCTAATAATGGATGCTTGAGAATAGCTTTTTTATTTATATCTATTTTTGATAGGTAATTTATTGTTTGAAAAACCTCTTTTCTAATATTTGGGTCAGGATGTTCTATATATGAGATTATATCGTTTAAAAACTCTATTTTGTTGGAGATGGAGGCTATTTCAATGGCAGCTTTTAATAATTCTTCGTTTTGTTCTAAAAAGATCTGTTTTATTTTTTTACTAACAATTTCTGAATGTGCAAGCACAATAAGTATGCTTTTAGCTGAATAAGAAATATCTGAATCATTGCTTTTTAGTAAGTTGAAAAGTTTGTTGATAAGGTCTTCGTTAGCATCTAATTCTATTAAATGAAGCAGTAGTGCTTCTGCTGATGCAATAATATACTGAGGGATATCAGACTTTAAAAGCTCTTCAAGAAATTCAAAAATACCTTTGTTTTGATTAAAACCAAGAGATTTAATTAAAAATCTTCCTATATTTGGGTCATTGATTTCATTAAGAATAGCTTTTATTTCATCAAGTTTAACATCACTCTGCTTTATTAATAACTCATAGGCTTGTTCTTCTATCTCCTCTTTTTCAAGTAAGGGGATTATTGGTCTAATGGGGAATTTGGCATTTGCCCATATTAAAATCTGCAAAGTTTTTGCAATAAGATCTATGTGCTCACTTTGGAAAATTTCAAGAATAAGTGGTTCCAAATTTCTAAAATCAATATTTGAAATGTGGTAAAGAAGATAGTCATGAATAACTCTATTTCTCTCAATTCTTGCAAAATTGTAGTTGTTGAGCGCTATCTGGAATAGAGCTTTTAATGCTTCAATCTTTATATCAGTATCATTTTCAGAGTTAATAATTTCAGTAAGCTTTGGGATAGCCCCTACATATGAAATGCTTGAAAGAGCATCAATTATAGCCAATCTAAGCTCTTCATGTTCCATCTGATTAATTAACTCATCTATCACACTTTCATCACCAATATTTCCAAGAGTGGTTATAATAACAAACCTATCCCATATATCCTTTTCTTTTAATTTTTTCAAAAGTTCTCCAACAGCACTTCTATCTTTAATCCTTCCAAGAGCTTCAACAACAGCGTAAAAAACATTCTCATCTGAATCGTTTAAAGATTCTAACAATGAAGGGACAGCTTTAGCATCCCTGATATTTCCAAGGGTATTAGCAGCAAAAATTCGGACATCTGTATCGCTATCCTTTAAGTTTTCACATAATATGGGCACCACGTCTGCACCAAGCTTTTCAAGAGCCTGCATTGCGGCGTTTCTCAAGTTCGCATCATCTGAGCGCAAAAATTTGGCAATTGTATCAACAACAGTGTCATCTTTAATTTTAGTAATAGCATCAACAGCAGCACTTCTAATTTGCCATTCTGGGTCACCAAGAAGTTCTATTAAAGCAGGTAGAGCTCTTTTATCTGCAAATTCCCCAAGCATATTTATGGCATTTAGCTTGGTAGCAAACTCGTCTGATTTTAACTGGCTAATAAAAAATTCTATTTCATCCATACTATACCCCTTTGGATTGATTATAACAATAATACAAAATTAATGGTAAAAAATCAATAAAAAACATTGAAACTTTTTATAATAGTTGATATTATAATTAAAATTTATAAGTGGAGGCTGTTGATGAAATTTTTTGAAGGAGAATTAAAAGCTGACAATTTAAAAGTAGCAATAGTAGTAAGCAGGTTTAACAGCTTTATTACAGAGCGATTGCTTGAAGGGGCAATTGATGGGCTCACACGGCATGGTATTAATAAGGATAGTATTGAGATTTATAAAGTGCCAGGTGCATTTGAAATTCCATTAATAGCTAAAAAGTTAACACGTAAAGATTATGACGGTATAATCTGCCTTGGAGCTGTTATTAGAGGTTCTACACCTCATTTTGACTATGTTGCAGCTGAAGTTTCTAAGGGTATTGCACATGTTTCACTTGAGAGTGAAAAACCAGTTATATTTGGCATATTAACCACTGATACAATAGAGCAGGCAATTGAGAGAGCAGGTACCAAATCTGGTAACAAAGGTTATGATGCAGCTCTTTCTTTGATTGAGACAATTAATTTAATTAAACAGTTCTAAAAAATTATGAAAGATAGAAGAAAGGCAAGAGAGATAGCTTTAACTGTTTTGTACCAATTTGAAGTTGGGTTGAGAGACTCTATAGAGGAGTGTTATAAGCATTATTTAAGCAATAATGAGATAAGAGAGCCAGTGAGAGAGTATCTTGAACCTCTGCTAAAAGGAATTAATGAAAAATGGGATTTTTTAAACAGTATAATAAAAAAATATTCAAAAGGGTGGACCCTTGAAAGAATGCTGATACTTGATAGAAATATTTTAAGAATAGCAATGTATGAAATGTTTTTTAAAGAGGATGTTCCAGTTAAAGTTTCTATTAATGAAGCAGTTGAGATAGCAAGAATGTATTCTGGTGAAGAATCGAGAAGATTTATAAATGGGATACTTGACAGGGTTTTCAAAAATGAGCTGTAATGCACTATGTATAATATTAAATTCCTTATCCAATCCTTTAAAAGGAACTTTAAGTTACTATAATTTTTTTTTAAAAGGAGAAATATCAAAATTAATTTATAATGGTACCATTCCTATTTCTCAGAAGGAGAAAGTAGTTTTATACAAAAATGATATTAATCAAATGTTTCCTGATAAGATAATTTTTTTTATTGGTTTTTCAGATGGTGAAATTAGTAGAGTCATATTGGATACATTAAAATCTTTAAATATATCGCAAGCATGTATTGTTAGAGGTGATGATAATGGGTAAGCGCATTTCTGATATTTGGGAAAAATTAATTTTATTCCAGGATAGAATGGAAAGTATATTAAATGAGCTTGATGAAAGGTTTACCTCTGGTTATTTAATTTTACCATCAGATATATTGGAAAATGAAAACGGATTAATTATAAAAATTGATATACCAGGAATCAGGGAAGATGATATTAGAATTAAGATAGATAATAGGTTTCTTATAATAGAAGGTTTCAAATATAAAGATGTAGATAGAAATGTACACTATATAATTGCAGAGAGGAGGTTTGGAAAATTTAAAAATATCATTGAATTGCCATTAAATTTTGACATGGAAAGTATAAGTTACTATATTAAAAATGGTTTACTTGTTGTGAAAATAAAAAAAATAAAATAGAAGGAGGAGTAATGGTACCTGAAAATCAAGAGAACTTAGATTCATCTGTTAAAGAGCAGGAAGAATTTAAGATTCCTGATGAATTACCACTTTTGCCTGTTAGAGATGTTGTAATATTTCCATATATGATTATTCCTCTTTTTGTTGGGAGAGAATTTTCAATAAAAGCAATAGATGAAGCTTTATCAAAGGATAGATTGATTTTTATAGCAGCTCAGAAAGATATGAATGAAGAAGTCCCATCAATTGATGATATTTATGAAGTTGGGACCATTGCAATGATAATGAGAATGTTGAAATTACCTGATGGTAGAGTTAAGATACTTGTTCAGGGGATTTCAAAAGGTAGAATAAAAGAGTTTATTCAGGAGAAACCTTATTTTAGTGTGGAAATAGAAAAAATAGAGGATAAAAAGGTTTCAGAGCTTACCAATGAAGAGGAAGCATTAATGCGAGATGTTAAAGAGAAATTGGAAAAGATGCTTTCTCTTGGTAAAATATTATCACCGGAAGTTGTTATGATACTTGAAGGTATCACTGATCCATCAAGACTTGCTGAACTTATATCTGCAAATATAGGCTTAAAAGTTGAAGAGCTACAAAAAATTCTTGAGAATACAGACCCAATAGATAAATTAAAACAGGTTCATGCTATTTTAACAAGAGAAGTTGAAATATTAAATATGCAGGCTAAAATTCAGTCAAAAGCCAAAGAAGAGATGAATAAAGTTCAGAGAGAATACTTTTTAAGGGAGCAGCTTAAAGCCATACAAACAGAGCTTGGTGAGACAAGTGATAAAGATTTAGAAATAGAGGAATTTAAGAAAAAGATAAAAAAAGCAAGAATGCCAAAAGTTGCAAGAGAAGAAGCATTGAAGCAGCTTTCAAGACTTGAAAAAATGCATCCAGATTCTGCTGAAGCATCAGTTATTAGAACCTACCTTGAATGGATGACAGAGCTTCCATGGAAAAAGTCAACTAAAGATAACCTTGATATAAAAAAAGCTAAAAAAATTCTTGATGAAGATCATTACGGACTTGAAAAGGTTAAAGAGCGTATTTTGGAGTTTTTAAGTGTTAGAAAATTAAAAGAAGATTCCAAAGGTCCAATTTTATGCTTTGTGGGACCACCAGGTGTTGGTAAAACTTCACTTGGTAAATCAATAGCAAGGGCACTTGGTAGAAAATTTTTCAGAATGTCTCTTGGTGGTGTTAGAGATGAAGCAGAAATCAGGGGACACAGAAGAACTTATATAGGTGCTTTACCAGGTAGAATAATTCAGGGGATTAAACAAGCAGGTACCAATAATCCTGTTTTCATGCTTGATGAAGTTGATAAAATAGGTATGGACTTTAGAGGTGACCCAGCGTCTGCATTACTTGAAGTGCTTGACCCTGAGCAAAATAAGGAATTTTCAGATCACTATCTTAATGTACCATTTGATCTTTCTAATGTTATGTTTATTACAACAGCTAATTTCATTGATCCTATTCCACCTGCTTTAAAGGATAGAATGGAGATAATTGAGATAAGTGGCTATACTGATGATGAAAAAATTCAAATTGCCAAAAGGTATCTTTTGCCAAGACAAATTAAAGAAAATGGATTGAAAAGAGAGAATATTAAAGTTACAGATAAAGCTATTTTAAAAATTATCAATGAATATACTGCTGAATCTGGTGTTAGGAATTTAGAGAGAAATATTGGCACTCTTTGTAGAAAAGTTGCAAAGCACATTGCTCTTAATGAAGGGGATTTTTACAACATCACAGCAAGAAATTTAAATAAATTTTTAGGTGTGCCTAAATATATTTCAGATGATGATATTTTGGAAAACTCTATTGGAATAGCAACAGGTCTTGCATGGACACAGTATGGAGGAGAGGTTTTATATATAGAGGTAATGCTTGTAGAAGGAAATGGTAAACTCATACTAACAGGTCAATTAGGTGATGTTATGAAAGAATCAGCACAGGCTGCTCTTACATATGCAAGGAGTAGAGCAGGATTTTACAATATAGATAGGGAGTTATTTGAAAAAAAAGATATTCATATACATGTACCAGCTGGTGCAATACCAAAGGATGGTCCCTCTGCTGGAATAACAATTACTACTGCACTAATTTCAGCGCTCAGCAAAATTCCTGTTAGAAAAGAAGTTTGTATGACAGGTGAAATTACTTTAACAGGAAGAGTTTTACCAATAGGTGGGTTAAAGGAGAAGAGTCTTGCTGCACTACGAGCTAAAAAAGAGATAATCATTGTTCCAAGTAGAAATAAAAAAGATATGGAAGATATTCCAGAAAAAGTAAAAAAAGGTTTGAAATTTGTTTTTGTTAAGCATATGGATGAGGTATTGAGTATAGCACTGAGCAATAATAAGAAAAAGTAAGGGCTTAATATGAAAAAAGAGTATTTCAGAGATAAATGCGGTATATTTGGTGTTTATAATCATTTTGAAGCAGCTAATCTTACCTATCTTGGACTTCATGCTTTACAGCACAGGGGACAGGAGAGTGCAGGAATTGTATCTTCAGATGGTGACAAATTTTATGCACATACATCACTTGGTCATGTAGTGGATATTTTCAATGAAGATTTGCTTTCTAAATTAAAAGGTAGCATGGCAATTGGCCATGTGAGATATTCCACCACAGGAGAGACAATTTCTCAAAATGCTCAACCTTTTATGGTGAATTATTTTAGAGGATACCTTGCTATAGCTCACAATGGTAATCTTGTTAACTATGAAATTCTTAAAAATAAACTTGAAAAAGATGGCAGTATATTTCAATCTACTATGGATTCAGAGGTTATTGTCCACCTAATAGCAATTTCTCAGCATAATGACATAATAGCACGTATTAAAGAGGCTTTGTATCAGATAAAAGGAGCATACAGCCTTCTTATTTTAACTGAAAATAAATTGATTGGTGCACGGGATCCATTTGGTTTCAGGCCACTCTGTCTTGGTAAGCTAAATGATAGCTACATTTTATCGTCTGAAACCTGTGCTTTTGATTTAATTGGGGCAAAGTATATTAGAGAAATAGAGCCTGGTGAGATAGTTATAATTGATAAAGATGGAATCAAATTTGATAATATTCCTTCAGAAAATAAGAGGCATGCTTACTGTGTTTTTGAGCATATTTATTTTGCAAGACCTGATAGTATAGTTTTTAACAAAACTGTATATACTTTTAGAAAAGTTTTAGGTAGAATGCTTTCAGAAGAGAAACCTGTTGATGCAGATATTGTTGTGCCAATCCCTGATTCTGGAATTGCTGCTGCAATTGGATATTCTGAAGCATCAGGTATTCCTTATGAAACAGCTCTTATCAGGAATCATTATATTGGAAGGACTTTTATTGAGCCAAAACAGAGTATCAGGCATTTTGGAGTTAAATTAAAATTAAATGCAATAAAAGAGATTTTGAAAAATAAAAGGGTGATTCTTATAGATGACTCTATTGTTAGAGGTACAACTTCGAGGAAAATAGTTAAGCTTGTTAGAGAGTTTGGTGCAAGTGAAGTTCATATGAGGATTAGCTCACCAACTACAAATTATCCATGCTTTTATGGAATAGACACTCCAACAAGAAAGGAGTTAATTGCTTCATCTCATTCTGTTGAAGAGATAAGAAAATATATTACTGCTGATTCGCTTGCGTACCTCTCTCTTGATAGCCTTAAAAAAGCACTTGGCAATGAATTTGCAAATTATTGCTATGCATGTTTTAATGGTGATTATCCAATAAAATTTCCATGGATGGAGAGCAGGTTAGAACAGACAATTTTTTAATTTAAACAATATTTGGAGGTTTTTATGATTAATATTACAAAGCTATACTGTGGAGAAAATACACCAAGTGATGATATTAGGTATGGGCAGAAACATGATAAAATTTTCCATTGCAGAGGTGTAGATGAAAAGAGATTGCCCAAAGCTGCATCAGAAAGAAGACCTATTGTAGTTTGGAATTCTACAAGGAAATGCAACCTTAAATGTGTTCATTGTTACACTGACTCAGAGTATAAAGATTATTCTGGTGAATTAACAACAGATGAAGCAAAAAAAATGATTAAAGATCTTGGTGAGTTTAAAGTTCCTGCAATTTTATTTTCCGGTGGTGAGCCACTATTAAGGAAAGACCTTTTTGAACTTGCAGAGTTTGCACTTGAAAATGGTGTAAAGCCGACACTTTCAACAAATGGGACTTTGATTACCAAGGAAAAAGCAAAGAAGTTAAAAGAAACAGGTTTTACATATGTAGGAATTAGTTTAGATGGTATTGGTGAAATTAATGATAAATTTAGAGGAGTTCCTGGAGCTTTTGAGAAAGCAATGGAAGGTTTTAGAAATTGTGTAGAAGTTGGACAGAGAGTTGGTTTAAGGCTCACCCTTACTAAAAGGAATTATCTTGACCTTGAAAGAATATTTGATTTTATTGAAGAGGAAAATATTAATAGAGCATGTTTTTATCATCTTGTGTATGCTGGCCGTGGAATAGATATTATGAAAGATGATCTCACTCATGAGGAATCAAGGGATGCAATGGATATTATTTTAAGACGAAGTAAAGATTTTTCAGAAAGAGGGCTTGAAAAGGAAATTCTTACTGTGGATAATCATGTGGATGGTATATATCTCTATTTGAAATTAAAAAAGGAGAATCCAGAAAAAGCAGAGGAAGTAATAAAACTACTTAAATGGAATGGTGGTGGTTTATATTCCACAGGAGTTGGAATAGGTGAGATAGATTTTTTTGGTAATGTGCATCCAGATCAATTCTGGATGGATTATACTTTTGGTAATATTAAAGAGAGACCATTTGGTGAAATATGGATGGATACATCTGATCCATTAATGGCAGGGTTGAAAAATAGAAAACCTCTGTTAAAGGGAAAATGTTCAAAATGCAAATGGATAGATGCATGTGGTGGCTCATTTAGAGTGAGAGCTCTCAGAGTTTATAATGATCCCTGGATGGAAGATCCGCAATGTTATTTAACCAATGAAGAATGTGGTATTGATGAATAATCTTTAATGTAGCATCTACTATGTTGAGATTATAGGAGAAAAGGAGGGAGCTGTGAAAAAAGGTCTCATTATAATCAATACTGGAAATGGCAAAGGGAAAACCACAGCAGCACTTGGGCTTGCCTTTAGAGCGCTCGGCCATAATTTTAAAGTTTGCATGGTTCAATTTATTAAAGGCTCATGGAAGTATGGTGAGCTTGAATCTGCTAAAAAATTTGATAATTTTGTTCTTTTGCCAATGGGAAAAGGTTTTGTAAATTTTGGAGCTAAAGACCCTGACCCAGAAGATGTTAAACTTGCAGAAGAGACTCTTGCAAAAGGTAAAGATGCAATTAATTCCAATGAATATAAGCTTGTTATTCTTGATGAAGTTCTGTATGCGCTCAGTTATAATCTTATAAAAGAGGAAAAAGTGTTAGATATTTTAAAGAATAAGCCAGAGAATGTTCATGTGGTTTTAACAGGGAGAGGTGCAGATAATTTCCCTGAATTAATTAAGATAGCTGATTTGGTTACAGAAATGAAAGAGATAAAACACCCTTATCAACAAGGAATTACAGCGCAGAGAGGTATTGAATTTTAAATATCAGGAGAGTTGTAATATCTTTCATGCCTGCCAAAATTTGTAAAGAGGAGTTTTTTATATAAATTAATTTAAAGGTTGTAATCAATATTTTCACCTCTTTTTAGCCAAAAAAATTCAAGGAGGTAGAGCATGAAAAGATTGATTTTTTTATTAATTATCCTTTTTATCCCTACCCTCTTATTTTCAGAAAAGGTTAGTTTTGATGCTAAAAGTCAAAAGTTGATTATTTCAGAGGTTTATATTCAGGATCATCCTGAGCTATGTTATCATTTAGAATTGAATCTTGAAAGTTCACCTACCTCTCCATATGGTGTTGCTTTAGCAATTGATTTAAAAAGTTTGTATCAGATTAATGGAATGTGCGATACATCAGCTGATACACCTTATTTCAATGGTGTTACAGGAAATTTGATAATCCCGGAACTTTTTTTAAATGGAAAAGCATATGTTGTAAATTTAAAGTTTAATACCCAGATTTCGAAATTTCTAATTGAAGAGATAAAGCTTAAAAATAGTGTTAATTATGGTAATGAAGAATTAATTGGTTATTGTGGTTATACAATTAATGGCTCTTTCCCAAGCTGTCTGGAATTATACTATATTGAGGGAAATATAGATAAAGAAGATGTTGTGAAAACTGCTGAACAATATTGTAAATATATGAATTCACAACTTGTAAAAGAGCATTGCCCAATATTTCAAGATTTTACATATGCGTGCAAAATAAAGATTCAGGAATCCCTCGCACAAATTACATATTATAAAGAAATAGGCTCATCCTATATTAGTGCAATGAAAAGTGCATGTGAAAGTGGAGGAGGAGAATTTTTGCTCCCTTAGAAAATAAATTTTAATAATAAAATGAAATACCTTACGTTTAGATTAAAATTAATACTTATTCTTGTAATAACCATTCTATTTTTATCTACAACACTTATTTTCATTGCTGTTACAAAGTCATCTTCTCGAATGCGAAGTGCTCACTTTGACCAATTAAAAGCCATTACAGAAGCAGAGTCTTCACGTATATTTTCTTATTTTGAAGGTTTAAAAAAACTTATCTCATATTATGCAAAAACATCAGTAATTAAAAATGCACTTGAAGATATGAGCATTAGCTTTGAAGACTTGAAAATGGAGAGGGTTAATATTCATAAAATTAAAAATTTATTGAGCAGGTACTACAGAAATAGATTTAAAGTTTCTAATCCAAATTTGCCTTTAACAATTGAAGGGATGTACGCGCAATATCTTTACCTTGTTCAGGAAAATAAAAAACCAGAAAATCGCTACAATACATTGTATGAAATTATGCATGGTGCATATCATAATGAT
>CAZIZE010000089.1:0-6043 GCA_964543655.1 uncultured bacterium | reverse complement strand
CATTCGAACATTCCCGAATAGAAAGGGAATTGCGACTGTATCTTCACTAATTTGAAACAAAGGATTTGTTAAGATTCGAACATTCCCGAATAGAAAGGGAATTGCTTTTTTGTAAATTATTGTCAATTATCTTGAGAATTTATGATTTTATGCTTGATTTTGTTTAAAATTTAGTTCAACTCTTAATGAGAAATGTAAATCTTTTTCAACTTTTCTTATGCTTGCTTATCTTTTGATTTAAAAAATATATTTTCTTTGAAAAAAAATAAAAAATATGCAATATAGTAAAAAAATTTGGGTTTAGTTAAATGACATTAAAAAAATATATCAGTAAATTAATTTCTCTCCAAAAAAATAACAATTTAGAAGAAGCTTTAAAATTATTAAATGAAGCTTTTGCTATTTATCCTACAAATAACTTTTTAAAAAAGTATGAAATTTTTTTATTAAATAAAATTGATAAAATAGATGAAGCATATACTAAGGCAAATAATTTATTGGGTGAATTTAAAAATGATGAGTTTTTTAATCAGACTTATATACTTATATTAGAAAAGAGAAAGAATAGAGAGGAGATAAAAGATTTTATTCAGAGTATTATTTTAGATCTTCCAGATTTCAGTGATAAATTTTACTATTTTTTAAAAAGCGTTATTGAAAGGAATTTTTCAACAAATGAATCAAAAAAATTAATAAATAAATTGCCAATAAAGATAAAATCAAATAGTAACAAAAAAAATAGAAACTATAAAATTTATAAAGAGAAATTTGAAAAATTACCACTTTCTGATGCTATTAATGAAATTGAAAATCTTATGATCTTACCCTCTTACAAAGATGACTATGACTTAAATCTATTACTTGCAGGATTTTATAGAAAAAGTAACAGATTTGAAGATGCTTTAAAAATTTATAAAAATCTTATGACAATTAAAGAAAGCTTTTTTCTTTACAAAATGCTTGGATACACATATTATAGATTAAAAGATTTTGAAAATGCCTTGAAGTATTTGCAGGAAGTTCTTTTTAAAGAGCCAGAAGACAATATTTTAATACAAACTGTTTTTAAAATATATGAAGCTAAAAAAGATTATTCAGGTTTTAAAAAATTAATTGAAGAAATTCTTGCAAAAAAACCAAATGCCAAAAAACTTTATGGATATTTAAAAAAAGCTGAAAAATGGGAAAAAAATTAAAAGATATTGTAGAAATTCCTAATATTGATCTTGTTATTAATATTGAAGATATTGATAATAATAGAGATAATTTATACCAATCATTTGTTTTAACTGACGAGGTGTTTAAGGCATTAAAAATTATTCTTGAAAAAATTTATAAAAATAAAGGCTCCGGAATATTTGTAAAAGGTAATTTTGGAAGTGGAAAATCTCATTTTTTGTCATATCTATATATTATTTTAAATGATTGTAAAAAAATAAAGGATAACTTTCCTGAATTTAAAAACTTTCCTCATACAAACACAAAAAAAATTTTATTAACCAAATACCCATCTTCAAGATCCCTTGAAAGTATAATATTGGAATATTTTGATTATCAGAATAAAGTTTTAAATAGAGACGAAGTTTTTAAAAAATGTATAAATAAGCCAACTGTTATTATAATTGATGAATTAAGTGAATTTTTACGTTCAAAAGAAAATCCAGCATCTTTTTATGAAGATGTGAGATTTTTACAATATCTTGGTGAGTATTCTTTTAATAACCCATTATGGATTGTTGCATCTTTGCAAGAATGGATAGAGGATACAGGTCACATATCATCTTCTATGTTCAACAGGATTAAAGATAGATACCCTATAAAAATTAATTTAACTTCCTCACACATAGAAGATATTATTGACAAAAGAATTGTTCTTAAGAAAAGAGGAGCAGAAAAATTTATAGAAGAGGTTTTTAATAATTTTAAAAACTACTATCCTAATTTTAAGATTTCATTTGATAATTTTAAGAAAACATATCCTCTGCATCCAATAACAGTTAAATTTTTATCAGGGCTAACTCCAATTTTTTCCCAGCATAGAGGGGTTATTCACTTTGTTGTTAATGAAGTAAAGTTAAATTTAGAAAAGCCTTACGATTACCTTATTACTGCTGATAAAATTTATGACAACTTTGAAGATAGAATTAGAGAAATACCTGACTATACAGCATTTGTAACATCTGTATATCTCTACTACAAACAGAATATTGATTCTATAATTAAAAATGACAAATTAACAGAAACAGCTCTCTCTATTATAAAAATACTTATACTAACTGAAATTTCACCATCTGAAAAAAGAAAAAATTATAGAGAGATAGCTGAAATCTTATTGAAAAAATTTTCAACATTTAATGAAAATATAAATTATGAATTTGTTAAAGATGGAATATTAGAACCACTTGTTCAAAATAGAATGTTTTTAAAAAAAGATGGTGAAACCTACTTTATAGATGCATCAATTAAAGAAGTTTTAAAAATAAAAGCTGATATAAAAAAAGAGACTGAAAAATTTCATAATAAGGAGTTTTTATTTAAAACAATTTTAAAAAATCTAAAATATAATTTTCTACCTTTAAACAATGTCTTAGAAGGTAGAAAAGTTAAATTTATATGGCAAAATACTCAAAGAGAGGCTGTTATTTTGCCAATATTTAAAGTTCCTCAGAAATATGAATTTGAGAGATTTCTATCTTATGTTGCTGAAAATGTTGATGGTTATCTATGTATTATATCCCCTTTTATAGAAGAGTATAACTGGATAAAATCATTAAAAGAACTATTCAATGACAATCAATATTTAAAATTGATACTTTTTTGGCAACTTTCACCTTTTTCAGATTATGAAATTAATTTTATTATAAATTATTTCAGCAAAATAAATTTAAAACATAAATATAATGAATTATCAGATGAAATAAAAAAGGAAGAGCTTGAATTTAAAGAAATTGTTACAGATAAATTTTTTAAAGGGAAAATTATATCAGGTGATAATCAGGTAATTTTAAACCTTGAAGAAGCAGGAATTTTACCTTTTGAAAAATTTTTAAAAACAGTTTTTGACACTCCTTTAAATTCTGTTCATTATAAACACTTTGAAATAATGCCACTTATTGATTATGTTCCTAAAGCTCAACTAACCAATCTTTTTAATAATTTTATTTTAAAAGGAAAAATTTCATTTGAAGATGCAAATAAAAAAGGTTTCTTTTCTTTAATTGAAAATTTTCTAAATCCTCTTGGAATTATAAAGAAAAAAAATGAGAATTTTTATTTAAAAATAGATGTTAACAATGAATTAATTTCAAACATTTTAAATGTTGTTAATCATGAGCAAAACATTTTTAATTTAAGAACTATTTTTAAAAAAGGTAAATGGGGATTAACATATAATAGATTTTATATTCTAATCTCTGTTTTAATAGTTTCTGGCTATCTTATCCCTTTTAATGAATTTAATGAACCTGTTGATTTTAAAGATATAAACCAATTTTTTAAAGAAATTCAATTTTTAAAACAGGGAAAAACAATTAATCATAAATATTTGCCATATATAAAAAATGGAGCTTTTATATGGGGAGAAACAGAAGATGTTCCAACTTTTGTAACCCAGAAACATATGTGGAAAGAAGTATCTAAATTTATTCGTGAATATCGAAAAAAGATTTCTGAAATAGAAAAATATATTGATAAATATCAAGATTATACTATATTTTCTAAAATTAGATTAGATGAATCTTTGATAAATAATTTAAAAATTTTTTTAAATTCAATAAAATTAACTGGATCACCATCTGAACAGCTTGAAGCTTTTCTTGCTTATCTGAAAGAAAATCCAGAATTTCAAAACAATATAGAATATTTAGATTCTTTGTTTCTATTTTTCAATAAAGAATTTCACCAGATAAATAGAATTTATTTGTATCTCACTGATAACGCTCTAATATTACCAGAAGAGATTGAAAATAAAAGAAAGAGACTTTTAATTGAAATAGATGAATATCTATATTCATTTCAAGAATTTGAAAAACTAATAATAAAATGGAATGACTTTTACGAAGATTATTTTAATTTTTATCAAGAGGCTCATGATAAATTTTACTCAGACAATATCTTTAATTTAAAAGAGTTAATTGAGTCAACAAATGAATTTAAAATTTTAAATAAAATATCTTTTTATGTGCCAGAATTAACCTTCAAATATGATTTTTATGAAATTAATTCAATGTTAAAAAAATTGCCAGAAAAATGTAATGAGAATTTAAGTGCCCAACTCTTCTCATCACCTGTTTGTAAATGTGGGTTTGTTATTAATCAAGAACCACCTGAAATTAATATAGATTTTCAAAACATTATTAAAGAAGGAATAAAAAATTTTATCTCTCAAATAAACTTACCTGAAAATAGAGAAAAAATAGAAACTTTTTTAATTGGTGAAGAGAATTTTAAAGATGAAGTTATGCAAATTTTATATCTTAACAATATTTCTACAATAAATTTGGAACTAATTTTACCATTTATTAATGATAATACTTTAAAAATTATAGCAAAAGCATTAAAAGGAAAATGGAAAATAAAAGAGCTTAATTTAAAAGAAAAGCTTAAAGAAATAGAAGGAAAAAGATTAAAATATAGCGAACTAAAAGATTTTTTTCAAAAATTAATAGGAGATGATTTAGAGACTATTTTCTGGATTACTGAATCATCTCAAACATATAACAATCTTAAAGAAAGTCTTGCAAAATACAGTGTTGAAGGGACAAAACTTTACAACATTATAATTAATAGTTCAGATATTTTTAAAGAATTAAATGAGCATATAAATGAGCTTAATTTAAAAAGTTTTAAAGATGAAGAGTTAATTAAATTTTTAGATTCAGAATCATTTGCTATAATAAAGAAGCATATTAGAAATGAAATTTTACAGAGGCTTTTAATTAATAAATTTCAGGTGTCATTAAAGAGTAAAGACCACATTCTTAATGAACTTTTGAATTTCTTTAATTTAATAAATTCAAAATATAAATTTAAAGGAGTTAAAATTTTTCAGAATGTAGTGGCACCATTAAACCTCTCCTATATAAAATTAATGTATGAGAACCAATTAAATGATTATTTTAATAAAGATTTGTTTGATAAAGTATCAAACTTATATAACAGTTTAATTTACGATTATGAAAATAGCCAGGACATAGATAAATATGACGGAATTCTATATATTGAAAATGTTTTAAACCAGATAGATTCAAATTTATTTATTTTCGATGCACTAAGGTTTGATTTATGGATTTTAATAAAAAATGAGTTAATTCAGTCTGGTTTTAAAGTATTTGACTACCCAATGTTAATAAATTGGCATACTGATACTTTCTCTTTTAGGGAAATGTTAAAAAATAAGAATATTTTAAAATGGGGTGAACACATTACAGGAAAGAGACAAATCAAAAAAATTTCAAAAAATGATATTGTTAATTTTAATTTTATAGATGAAAAAATACACAGCACAACACTTGATTTATACCCTCTTTTTACCATTATTTTGGATGAATTTAAAAAGGGAATTTTACCTATTTTAAAAAATTTTCAGAGTTTTTATTTATTATCTGACCATGGATTTGTTGACACAGAGAAAATGAAAAACAGATACATTCATGGTGGGAATTCTTTTTGGGAAAGAATTGTTCCTTTTGCAAAAGTTGTTATGTAACCAACTCGAAAATTGATTAAAATGAAGAAAACCTATTCCTGATAAGACCTCTGCACAGTAAGGTAAAAAATAAAAAAACAGAACAAAATTTTTATTTTTAAATATTTACCTCTTGAAAGTATTATTCGAGACAATTAGGATGGATATTATAATGCTTTGGAAAATTGTGATAAAAAAGGTGAATGTTCAAAATTTGTAGAATTTATTTTAAAATGTATATTAGATGTGTTGGAAAGTTCGGTAAAAACTGTTTATATAATCCCCAAATCCCAAATCTATATCTTAATACCCTAACAAAATTCTATCGACTAAAGACTAATTTTTTTCGAATTTCGA
>CAZIZE010000088.1:0-4517 GCA_964543655.1 uncultured bacterium | reverse complement strand
CATGCAATTAAAATAATCCACCAAGTCAATAAAAGACCTATTAATGAAAAAATTATATCAAAACATCTTTTTAATATTTTATCACTTTTTGTCATTCTACTTTAAAAATGTAAATTATTGAATCTGCTCCTTTATGTAATTCTATTTCCCCTATTTGTTCTGCACCTAATTTTTCGTAAAACTTCTTTGCATGTTTAAGTTCTGAACCAACAATTATTTTAAATTCTTTTATATTTCTCTTTTTAAATTCTTCTAATAATGTTATAAAAAGTTTTTCTCCTATATTTTTACCTCTACTATTTTGCTCAACAACAATACTCAACAATTCTGCATCAGGTAATTTAACATCTTCCCTATCTTTCCCTTTAATATAACAGATAATCTCTATAACCTTCTTTAACTTATTAAATGAAAAAATTACTGGTAAAAGTGAAACAATTATATTAAAAAAATAGGTTTTAAAAAAATATTTGTAAAATAAATTTAAATTTTCTGTTCCTGATATGAAACCTATAACTTTTTCCTTTTCAACAAAAACTATTAGAAAACTATTTTCAGATCGAGCAATAGCTTCATATAGGTTAATTAAAAAATTTTTTCCAAGCTTGCTAAGGAAACCTGTTTTTAAAAAAGCCGAATGTAGCCCAGCTACCTGCTCTATATAACTTTTATTGTTAGGGTTTAATAATATCATTATATAGTTCCAAATATTTCTGTACTACAATTTTAATATCAAATTCCTTCTTTATCAACTCTCTGCTATTATTACCAAACTTTTTTCTTAAATTTTCATTTTCTATTAAAATTTTTATTTTTTCCGCAAGTGTTTTACAATCTTTTACTGGAACTAAAAAACCATTATAACCATCAACAACCACTTCTCGGCAACCTGGAGCATCTGTAGTAACAAGTGGTTTTGCCATTGCACCAGCTTCAAGTAATGTCCTTGGAGTACCTTCTCTATAGCTTGGTAGTACAACAATATCAGAAATGGATATTATCTCTTTTATATCATCTCTAAAGCCTAAAAACCTAACATTTTTAAAATCTGGCATAAATGCATTTTTGTTGCCTTTGTCAATATCTCCAACATAGATAAAATTAGCTTTATCTTTTAAAATTTCTGCTGCTTTTATAAATTCTTCTACTCCTTTATCTCTGAGGATTCTTGCTATCATCAAAACAACTGGCTTTGTATCCAATTTTAATCCTTTTATCAATTGTAAATTCTTAGATAAAGGGTGAAAAAACTCTGTATCAACCCCACTTGATTTTATAAGAACTGCTTTTTGCTCTGAAATTATTTTTTTTGAAACAAAATAATTTAAATCATCATAATTTTGAAAAATTACCCTTTTAGCATTTTTAGCTGAATATTTGTAAAGATGCTCAATTATTGTTCTAACTAATTTTGACTTTAAATCATTTTGTATAAAAAAGCTACCCAACCCAGTAACTGTGTTAATAATATTTTTAGCTCCAGAAAAATTACCATAAATATTGGGCTTGTGCATAAAAGTGTGTAATATGTCAGGTGAAATTTTTTTAACTGCATTTTTAATATTTTTAATGGTTTTTATTTCGTTAAAAGGGTTAAGGCTTTGTCTGTGAATCTGGTAATCTATATGCATAATCCCATGTGATTTTATTTGCTCTGTATAAGTTCCAGATGGAACAATAGCATATACTTTATGGCCATCTGAGATAAGCGATTTCATAATAGGAAGTCTAAAAAGATATAGATTTAAATCAAAATGGCTGAGAAATGCTATTTTCATAAAACAAACTTTAAAAAAATTTTTCAGTAAATTCCTTACTTGACATCAATTTTATACCACAGTTATAAAATTTTTTGTCATTGGTGATAAATAAATCGCATTTATTCTCTACTGCACATAAACATTGCAGGACATCTTTAAAATCTACATTTTTTTCCATTGAAATTTTAATTGCTTTTCTAATTAATTTATCTCCATAATAATAAACATTCCATTTTTTCATTATATAATTTATGAACCCAATAACTTTTAATTTATCTTTTACTATATAATAGATTGTAGTGAGCATATCTTCACTAATTGCAATATCTATTTCTTTTTTTATTAATATTTCAATTAATTTGACTCCATAAAAATGATTGTCTCTTGCATGATCAATTATATCAACAATGATATTTGTATCTAAAAAGACCTTATTTATTTGAATATTTTTTTGCATGATATTCTCTTAGTTCTTTTTCAGACATATTTTTTGTATCACCCTCTGCAATTCCTACAAATTTTAAAATCTCTTCTACCTCTTTTTTCTTTTTCTCTTCAATTATTTTCCTAACAATTTCCTTAATTTCATCCAGATACTTTCCAGAAATAAAAATTCCCTTAATTTTGTGAGTCTTTTTGTCTTCAACTTCAATATAGTCAAATTTATCAAGCAGTTTTAAATTTCTTGCTATCTCTCTAATACCCATTCTTTTTATCATACATTCTCCTTTATCAGATATAAATATATGTATGATATTTTTTATGTTTGTCAACAGTTATTTTTCCATACTTCAAGGCAAAACATTGTCCAAAGCATTTTAGCTCTCTTTTCCTCTGATGCTTTTATCTTTCTCTTTAACAGATTATCAATGAATTTCCTGTTAATATAATTTTCTGAATAACATCCTTTAGTTAGGGCATCAAAAATTTTATCTTTTAGCTCATTATTAACCCAAGCTTTTAGGGGTACTTCAAAACCTCGTTTGGGTTGCATAATCAGCTCAGATGGTAAATATTTCTTAGCAAGCTTTCGCAAAATATACTTTGTTGTTACTCCTTTTATTTTTAAATTATCAGATATTAATGGAGCAAATTCTAAAATATATTTACTTAAAAACGGGCTTCTTGCTTCAAGGGAATTTGCCATTGTGGCTATATCCATTTTAATTAAAAGGTCACAAAATAAAATTATTTCAAAATCAAGATATAAAAATTTGGATAATTCTGACAATTTTCTATTGTGAATGGTTTTCAAAATAAACTCATTTAAATCATCTAATATATAATTTTTCTCAAAAAAATAAACATCTTCAAAAATATCATTAGTAGCTGATAAGTAAAAATCTATTCCCTCTTTTTTGCTCATTGCAAGCAATCTATAAAGATAGTTATAAGCTGATTTTTTTTCATTAGGCACAGGTAAAATTTTCAACAGAAAATTGAAAACCTTTGCTGAATTTGTAAAATTATTTGCAATAGCAACATATCTTCTATATCCTGCAAAAAGCTCATCTGCTCCATCACCATTTAATACCACTGTAATATATTTTTTAGCTTCTCTGCTAACATAATAACTTGGTATTGCAGAAGAATCCATAAATGGCATACCATAGTTTAATAAAATTTTTTCAATATCTTCTTTAACATTCATTGATACTTCAATTTCTGTATGCTCAGTGTTATATTTATCTGCTGTTAATTTAGCTATCTTTGATTCATCATATGCACCTTGAAATTTAACAGTAAATGTTTTCAACTTAGATGTAAATTGAGAAGCTATTGCAACAATAAGTGAGCTGTCAATCCCTCCACTTAAAAAAGCTCCTACCTCAAGATCTGATGATAGTAATCTATCCTTAACACTGACGACAATCCTTTGCTCAAGCTCATTAAATAATTCATTTTGAGAAAGCGGTAAAAAAGGTTTTTCATAGTAATTTAATATATTAAAATATTCTGACTCTTTTAATCTGTTGTTATTAATATCAAAGATTAAAAAGTGACCATTTTTTAATTTTTTTACTTTTTTAAACGGAGTGTAATTTCCCGGGAAAAAACCACATCTAAGGTAAGAATAAATAGCATCTTCATCAATTTCCAAATCATTTAAATAGCTAAACGTATTTAATTCACTTGCAAAAAAAAATTTCTCCTTTTCATGATAAAAAAATAATGGTTTTTTCCCAGCTCTATCTCTTGCAATAAATATAATATTTTCAGCAAGATTTAGTATTGCAAAAGCAAACATTCCATCTATATATTTAAACATATCTTTGCCAAATTTAATATAGAGATAAAGAAGGGTTTCTGTGTCCGAATTGGTCTGGAATTTAAAATCTTTAAGATAATTATTTCTTAATTCTAAATGATTGTAAATTTCTCCATTAAAAATAATAACATAATTTTTAAATTCAAAAGGTTGATGCCCATGTTTTATATCCTGAATTGAAAGACGGGTATGAACAAAAAAAATATTTTTATATTTAAAAAATCCTGAATCATCGGGGCCTCTATGTTTTAATTTTTCAAACAAAAATGGCACATTTAATTTTAGATTAACACCACCGGCAATACCACACATTAAAAATTTAAATTTCCTTTTTTAAATATTAAACAATCACTTCAAAAATCTTAACTTCCCTACTTTTGCCTTTAAATTTCGCATTTTTTATAAAATTGATTCTATATTTCTCTCTTGCTCTTAATGCATTTAAAACATTTTCAGTAATATAAATTTTCTCTCCAGGAGTTATCCTC
>CAZIZE010000087.1:0-45828 GCA_964543655.1 uncultured bacterium | reverse complement strand
ATTTCTGAAAATCAGGTTGTTTTTCACAATGCAAGTGATATCTGGGGCAAAGGCACCTATGAAACAGAAGACATTATTAGAGATAGAATTGGAAAGGATAGTGGCATTATTACCATAGGCCAGGCTGCTGAAAACCTTGTTAAATTTGCTGTTATAGAAAATAATTATTGGCGCAGTGCCGGGAGAACAGGTGTTGGAGCGGTTCTTGGTTTTAAAAAAGTAAAAGCAATAGCATTTAAAGGTAATAAAAAAAGAGAAGTTTTTTCAGAAGAGGGAGTAAATGAATTTACAAAAAAAATTCTTGAGAGAGCTAAAGATGACATAGGAGTAAAAGCATATAGAGAACTTGGTACACCGATGCTTGTTGCTATTAATAACTCTATTAAAGGTTTTCCTTCCAAGTACTGGCATCAGGGGACATTTGACAGGTGGGAGAAAATATCAGCAGATGCAATGAAAGATATTCTTAATCCCAGACCCAAAGCATGCCCCAGATGCTTTATGGCATGTGGAAAACTTTCTGAAGTAAAAGATGGAAAACATAAAGGGTTGAAAATAGAGGGACCAGAATATGAGACTATATATGCTTTTGGTGGATTATGTTTAATTGATGATTTGAGAGAAATAGCTTATCTTAATGATTTATGCGACAATTACGGAATAGATACAATAACAGCGGGAAATCTTGTTGCATTTACCATGGAAGCAAGTGAACTTGGAAAAATAGATTATAAAATCTCTTATGGTGATTCTGAAAAAGCTGCTGAATTAATAGAGATGATAGTTTTTAGAAAAGGTATAGGTGATATTCTTGCTGAAGGGATTAAATTTGCAGCAAAAAAATGGGATATGGAAGGTATGGCAATCCATGTAAAAGGACTTGAACCAGCAGGATATGAGCCAAGAGTCCTAAAAGGGATGGGGCTTGCGTATGCAACTTCACCAAGGGGAGCATGTCATTTGAGAGCTACCTTTTACAAGGCTGAACTTGCTGGGCTTATAGATAAAAACCAGATTGATGGAAAAGCAGAGCTTTTTCTTGATTTTGAGGAAAGATTAACCATACATGACTGCCTTATTGTATGCAGATTTTACAGAGATTTATATATGTGGGACGAACTTGGTGAAATAATATATATTACTTCAGGATTAAAATTGAATAAAGAAGAATTGAAAAAGCTTGCATTAAATGTTTTAGATTTAACAAAATTTTTCAATAATAAATGTGGATTAACAAAAAAAGATGATTCAATACCAGCAAGATTTTTTAATGAACCTATAAATAACGGAGAAAATGTTTTAAAAAGAGAAGAATTTGAGAAAATGCTTTCAGATTATTATAAATTGCATGGTTGGGAATGAATATAATCCTGCACAAATGTGCAGGATTTTTTTAATTGCAGCAATTGCTCTGATTAGCAACTCTTTGACAAGTTGGACAGTTTACAGCTTGCGTAGCACAAGTTTTTAAATTATACACTACAGGTTTTGGGAAATATTCACATAACAGATCTCTAAATATGGTAATTTTCATTTCAACCTGACATACACCATTATCTTTATGCTTGATACTGGTAATCTCCACTCCTTTTAGGAAAGCTCTTGTTGCAAGATGAATTCTGTCATAATCAACTACATAATCACTTGTTTTTGAATAAGCATCAACAAAAACACCTTCTAATTTTTCAGAAAGCAGCCTATAACCATCTGAAATAGCAGCTCTCTCTGCAAGAAGATATTTTTGCACCTCACTAAATTCAGAATCTTTTGGTGGAGCACCTCTTCCCACTGCATAAAGTGTAATATAGCAATCATCATGAGATGAGCTACCTATATGAGGCAAGCTTTTACTGCTTTTTCCAATTGGTGCTGCTGGTGCAGGAGTTATTTGCTTTGTTTGCGCTGTACAGCATTGCTGAGTTGTGCAGCATGCTGAAAAATAGATAGCAATAAAACAGGAAAGAAATATTAGAACAGCTTTTTTCATGCTCTCCTCCTTTTTATAGATTATTTGCAAATATTAAATCGGTTTAATTTTAAAAAACTTGACAAAAATTTTTAATTATATATTTTAAGAATAATGGTTAAAGTAAAATGATATAAAAAAGTAGGGGGTGTTTATGAACCATGTGAAAACTTTTTTTCTAATGGCATTACTAACTGTGATTTTAGTAATGTTAGGGAACTTCTTTGGTGGAAAGTCAGGGATGATAATAGCTCTGATTTTTGCTGGAGTAATGAACTTTTTTAGTTACTGGTTTAGTGACAAAATTGTTTTGAAAATGTACGGTGCCAAAGAGGTTTCAGAGGCTGAAGCGCCAACATTGCACAAAATGATTAATTTACTTGCAGAGAGAGCAGAGATCCCAAAACCTAAAGTTTACATTATTGACACATCAATGCCAAATGCATTTGCAACAGGTAGGAATCCGGAGCATTCAGCAGTTGCTGTTACTACAGGTATAATGCATCTTTTAAGTGAAGATGAATTATTTGGTGTGTTAGCTCATGAAATTTCACATATAAAACATAGAGATATCCTGATTCAAACAGTTGCAGCTACAATGGCAGGAGCTATCAGTATGATAGCAAACTGGTTGCAATGGGGTGCATTTTTAGGTCTTGGTGGAGATGATGAGGAAGGTGGTAATATAATATTTGCCCTCCTTTTCAGTATAATAGCATCTTTTGCAGCAATGCTTGTACAGATGGCTATTTCAAGGTCAAGAGAGTTTCTTGCAGATGAAGGAGGGGCTAAATATAGCGGTAACCCACTTTTCCTTGCAAATGCTCTTAAAAAACTTGATGCTGGTATTAGATTAACAGAAAACAATGTTAATCCTGCTACTGCTCATATGTTTATTGTAAGCCCATTAAGTGGTGGTAGGGCAGTTTTAAACCTTTTCAGCACTCACCCACCAATAGAGGAAAGAGTAAGAAGATTAGAGCTTATGGCTCAAAACAGATAAAATAAAAATCCCCTATTTCAGGGGATTTTTTATTGACTTTTCAATCTTATTCCACTATTTATTCTATATGCCAATCATTAGGAGGAAAGAATGGAAAATATTACAACAACCATAACAAATTATGCAATTCAATATGGGATTAAAATTCTTGGTGCTGTTGTTATTTTCATTGTTGGTAAATTTTTTGCCAATTTAATTACAAAATTTTTAAGAAATATAATGAAAAAAGCTAAAGTTGAAGCAACTCTTGCAACCTTCCTTGGTGACCTTACATATATTGGCTTAATGGTTCTTGTTGTACTTGCATCATTAAGCACTCTTGGAATAAAAATGACTTCATTTGTTGCTATTGTTGGTGCAGCAACATTGGCTATTGGGTTGGCACTTCAGAATAATCTGTCAAATATTGGGGCAGGTGTTGTTTTAATGCTTTTTAGACCTTTTAAAATAGGTGATTTTGTTGACGTTGGAGGTGTTAGTGGAGTAGTGGAAAAAATTACATTATTTAATACTGAGTTAAAAACACCAGACAACAAGGCTATTATTGTACCTAATTCAAATATTCTTGGAAATAACATTATAAACTACTCTGCAAAAGATACAAGAAGAATAGACTTAACAATAGGAATAGGCTACAATGATAATATAAAATTAGCAAAAGAAACCCTTTATGAAATTTTATCCTCTGACAGTAGAATATTAAAAGAACCTGCACCTATTGTCGCTGTATCAGAGCTTGCAGATAGTAGTGTGAATTTTGCTGTTAGACCCTGGGTAAAATCATCTGATTACTGGGATGTGTATTTTGACTTATTAGAAAAAATTAAATTAACTTTTGATGAAAAAGGTATTGGAATACCTTACCCACAAATGGATATTCATGTTTATAAAAATTTAAATTCTTGACAATAAATTTTTCTTATGCTAATCAGGATTCAATTTCAGGTGGTGGAGTTCACCTTTAACCTCTCGCATAGCGAGACAATAACTCCTGTTTAAGTTCTTATTACTTAAACAAGGAGTATTGTTTTGCTTCTAATTTATTCAATTTTACAGCTTATCTATGTGATTTTATTGGCACCTCTCTTAGTTGGTATTCTTGCTAAATTAAAAGAGCGTCTTGAATCAAAACAGGGACCTTCAATTTTTCAGCCATATTACGATATTTTTAAGCTTTTAAAAAAGGAGAGCCTTGTACCTCAGGTTGCTTCTCCACTTTTCAGGTTGGGGCCATATATTAATTTTGCATTTTATATGCTCCTTATTATAATTCTACCAATTATTACAGGATTTCCCTTAACATTTGGCCCTACAGCTGATTTTATTGGTGGTGGATTAATTTTTGGAGCAGCTGGATTAATTAAGAAAATTACAGCACTTGACAGTCGCAATAATTATTCTCACCTTGGAACTGCAAGAGCAGCAAGTGTTGGTTCACTTGCTGACCCTATGGTTGTATTAATATTCATTTTATGTGGAATAATTTCAAATACAAATAACCCTTATGTAATTAATAATATTTTTCAAACTTCTCATACATGGTTTACATCTATTGTTCACCTATTTATAGCATCAGCTTTTGGTATGATTATAATTATTGAAACAGGGAAATTGCCTATAGAATCTAAAACTCAAGCTGAGTTTGGAATGATAGATCAGGCTATGGAGTTGGAATACTCAGGGCCTGACCTGGCAATTTACAAATGGGGCAGTTATATTAAACATTTTCTTTTAATGAGCGTTTTTCTCAATGTTTTTTCATTGCCATTTTGGGTGCCAATGGAGGGAGCTTCATTTGGATATGTTATAATTTACTCTGTTATTCACTTTATTAAAATGGTAGTGCTCGTTACAATCATTGCACTGTTAGAGGAGTCAATTTCAAAATATAGATTATACAAAATTTTTGATTATATGGCTGTTGCGTTTGTTTTAACTCTTCTTGGAGTTATAGCTATTTATACTACAAAAGGAATCTTTTAATAAAATTTTTACTTATAGACCTTGAATCATAAAGTTTTATAAGAGGAGAATTCATGGATTTTGAAAAACTTTTTCTACTTTTCACATCTTTTCAAATTTTATTGGTGGTATTCATACAGTGGCAGGTTTACATTAAAAAGAACATTATTACTTTTGCAATAAGCTCTTTTATACTTGCAATATATCTTTTTTTTCTTGGAAGCGCCAAAGGAGAAAGCTCTCTTATTTTTATAGCAATACTTACAATAATTGTAAGAACGATTTTTATACCAAGATTTATGATTGTTAAGCTTACAAAAGAGCATTGGAGAGTTAGAGAATCAGCTCCTACAATGGGTACTGCATCTGGGATAATTTGTTCAATTTTGATAGTTATTCTTTGTTACATAGTGTATACTTTTACCTTATACAATTACCTCAAAGTGAGAGCAGGTGCTCTCCCTCTTGCAATGATTTTGCAGGGGCTTTTCTTAATAATATCCAAGAGGAATACTTTTGTTCAGTTAATAGGCTATATGATTATGGAAAATGGAGTGCTGTTATTTGGTGCATCTCTATTTCCTAATTTGCCTTTTATATTTGAAGCAGGAATAATCCTCGATCTATTAGGTATTGTAATGATAAGTGGGATTATTAATAAACTCAGAGAGAACTATGTCCCTGATACTCTTGAAGAAATTGAAGAATTAAAAGGATAAAATATGCAGAACTATATCTATTATCTGCCAATAATATTAAGTGCTATTGCTGGATTAATTTCATTACTCAAACAGAAAGGTGTTGCTGAGTTTATTTCAGCTATTTCATCAATTAGTGTGCTGGTTTGCTCAATAATTATTTTCAGAGGAGAAAATTTTGTTAACTCTTCTTTTTATATTGATTACATATCAAAAGTTATGATTTTTGTTATAGCAGCAATTTATACTGCTACAGTAATATATTCTATCAGTTATGTGAAATATATAGACAATCCACTGTTCCATACAAATCACTACTTTGCATGGATGAATTTTTTTGCTTTATCAATGTTTTTTTCTGTTGAAACTAACAACTTAGGACTTTTATGGGTAGGAATAGAAGCTACAACTGTTACAAGTGCTCTACTTATTGCAATAGAAGGCAAAAAAGAATCAATTGAGGCAACATGGCGTTATATTTTGATTGTTTCATGCGGGCTTATAATGTCTTTGCTTGGAACAATTTTAATATATGGAGAAGTGCATTCACTTGATATTTCAGTAGCTCTTAACTCTCATGCTTCTGGTAAAATAGTAATTTTAGGGATTTTACTTTCAATTGTTGGTTATGGCACAAAAGCTGGAATATTTCCAATGCACACATGGCTTCCTGATGTACATGGAAAGGCACCATCTCCTGTTAGTGCAATATTTTCTGGTGTCCTATTACCAGTTGCATTATTTGGTATTTTGAGAGTTAGCAATATCTGTTTTTCCCATGAAATCAGAATGTTTATGTTTATTCTTGGTTTTTTATCAGTTGCTGTTGCAGCGTTACTTATGACAGTTCAGAAATTTTATAAAAGGCTTTTTGCATATTCATCAATGGAAAATATGGGAATAGCACTTATTGGTTTTGCCCTTGGTGGCAAAGCTCTAACTGGTGCATTAATTGTAATTATATGTCATGCTTTTGCAAAATCAGCAGTATTCTATTTATCAGGAAATATTTTAATTAGATTTAAAGATGCCACAATAAGTGGTATAAAAGGTCTTATAAAAAAGATGCCTTTTACAGGATTTTGTTTATTTTTTGCAATTCTTGCTGCTACAGGTGCTCCACCATTTGCCACTTTTATTGGTGAGATTTTAATTTTTTCAAAAATTATTTCAATATATGGATGGATTATTGCTCTAATTCTTGGAGTCTTTATTTCTATAGCATTTATCTCTGCAAATTATTACACTGGTAGAATGATATTTTCAGAAAAAGAGAAAGATGTAAAAGAGAGGAAATCTCTTGTGAATTACGTTCCTTTAATTAATATTTTAATGTCATTTTTTATTATATTTTTAATAAATATATAGAAGGAAAGAGCTTTGAAAAAGTTACTGGGAATTATAAATTATAAAAATGAAGAGCTGTTTATTTTCCAAGAAAATGGCACTGTCTCTATTTTAAATGCTAAAAATTATGTAAAGCCTAAAAATTACACATTAATAAAGAATCGTAATTTAATTATTGGGAATAGTAAGATTAATGGAGAAACTGTGTTTAATTTTAGATATGGCCCTGTTACTGGTGGGGTAGCAGAAGCAGGAATATATAATATCCATACATCTGGTGAGAGAATATTATCAGTAGAAATAGATGTAACATTTAAAAGAAGAAATATTGAAAATAAAATGATTAATAAAAATTTATCAGAAGCTTTGAATATGGCTGAATCTGTATGTGGTAACTTTGCATTTTCACATTCACTTGCTTTTTGTAAAGCTGTTGAGAATATTTTTAATATTAAGATTTCAGAGTCACACAGGCTTTTAAGAGTTGTAGCTCTTGAGCTTGAAAGGCTTTACAATCATATTTATGTAATAACAGAGCTTGCAAAAGGAGCAGCTCAAAAGGTTTTGACTTCGCATTTGCAATATTTATTTGAAGAATGTTTAAGAATTAATGAACTTTTCTCAGGGTCAAGGCATCTGTTATCTTTTAACAGAATTGGGGGAGTTAAAAATTCATTTGAGAAAACCAAAATAGAGAAGATTTTAATTAAATTAAATGAAATTGAGAAAAGATTTTCTTTGCTTTACAAGAAAAGCCTTGAAAGTGGTAATTATCTTGACAGATTACACAACACTGGAATTGTTTCAACTAATATGGCTATTGAAATAGGTTTAACAGGTCCATCATTGAGAGCATCAGGAGTTAGGGAGGATTTAAGGGAATTTGACAATTATTACAACTCAATTGATATTCCAGTAAAAGAGGAGGGGGATTCACTTTCAAGAATGGAAGTTAGGGCAGAAGAGATATTTATATCTATTAATTTAATAAAAGAGTGTTTAGAAAAAATTTTAAATTTAAAAGTGGAAAAAGATATACCTCAATTTAATATTGAAAATGGCAAAGGTTATGGAGCTGTTGAATCACCATCAGGTACATTATGCTATTTTTTATCAATAATTAATGGAAAAATTGATTTTTCTTATATTGTTACACCATCTTTATTTGGTTTTAAAGCTATAGCTGACTCACTTGTTAACCAGATTTTTACTGATTTTGTTTTTACTGTTGAATCTTTTGGAGTTAATTTTGCTGATGCTGCAAGATAATTAATTCAGGAGGTTTTTATGAAATGGTGGCCTTTAATAGGCATTACTAACTATTTTACAGAAAAAGAGAAAAGGGATGATTGTTTCAGAATAAACCCTGTTTTAAAAAATAAAGTATTTAAGAAGTCATTACATCTATTTGTAATTGATGTTGGTAATTCTAATCTGTTAAATTTTACTATAAAAGCATTAAAAGCACCACAATATAATATCCACAGATTTGGGATTTTTTTTACAGAGACTCCAAAGCATGCTGACCTGCTGATTGTTCTTGGCCCACTAAATGTAAAAATGAAAGAGCCTCTTATGGAGACAATTAATCAAATGCCTGAAGATTTTGGAGTATTGGTTATCAATGAGGAGAATTATATAGAGAATTCTATAAATAGTCTGGATATTCCAAATGTGATTGCAGTTATTAATAAGAATATTTCACCTAATGAGTTACTCTCTGTATTGTTGAATATTATTAGATAAAAGAGTAAAAGGAGTTTATAAAGTGGCTTTTACAATAATTGCTATGTTTTTATTTTTAATTGGAGCTTTGATTTCATTTAAAAAAAAGAGAGGATACGTTATTGGAGTTATAGCATCTTTTTTTCTATTTATTGGTGGAGTATTAGGGTTAAGCTCTCCATACAATATTTTTAATATCCCAATATTTTCAAATTTTCACTTAATAACAAAAGTTGACCATTTAACAGCTATTTTTTTGATTTTTTCATCAATAAGCTGGTTTGCCATTTCAATATTTTCTATAGAATATGGGATTCATCATGGTAAAAGCTCAGGTGCATTAATTAATCTGACATATTTAGGAATGGTGCTTGTACTTACTGCCTTTGATGGAATTACCTTTCTATTTGGCTGGGAATTGATGACTATATTTATTTTTCTTATGATTATTGCAGAAAGAGAAGTTCGCTTCAAATCAGCTTTTGCTTTTCTTGCTTATGGAGAGCTTTCAACTGTATTGATTATTATTGGGTTTGCCACTCTATTTTTGTCAAATAGGTCAGTAGATTTTAATTTTATTAAAAGTGGTGGTTTGCTTTTTCTTATTTTTACAACAATGGGTTTTATTATAAAAATGGATATAATACCATTTCATACATGGATGAGAAATGTATATGATAAAGCACCTACAAATGTTTGCGCTATTTTAAGTGGTCCAGTTACCTTAATGGGTGTTTATGGTATGGTGAGAATTGTCAAATTATGTGATATTGGAATTAATGAATATTATGTTGTGTTACTTGCATTAGGTGGTTTATCAGCATTCTGGGGTGCATTAAACGCAGTTGCCACTGGTGGTTTAAAAACTCTTCCAGCTTATTCTACAGTTGAGAATAATGGATTGATTTTAAGTGCAATAGCGTTTTCATTTCTTGTGAAAAACTCATATCTTTCAAATTTTGCATTTGCAACAGGGTTAATAATAGCTTTTGGCCATTTACTTGCAAAATCATTATTGTTTATTTCTGTTGGCCATGCAAAAGAAGCTTATCAGGCCCATGTTATTGATGAGGTTAGAGGAGTGTGGAAAGGTGTTGGTAAAATTCCAGCTGCTGGGATTCTTGTTTCAGGATTATCTTTAAGTGCTTTTCCACCTCTAATAGGTTATGTTGGAGAATGGATGCTATTAGAATCTATTTTCCAATCTTTTAAATTATCCAATAATTTCTACAGATTTTTTGGAACATTTGTAGGAATATTAATTGCCATTGGTATTGGGTTAACTGGTTTTGCAATGAGTAAGCTGATTGGTTATACAGCTCTTGGGTTTGACCATAATATAAAAACAAAAAGGTTCCCTGATAAGCTCATTAAATTCTCTGAATTATTGTTGATTTTTTTAGTTATTTTTTCTGGGGTTTTTGCACCACTGCTCTTTAAAATGTTTGGATATTCTTATATGCTTGGTGGGTTGCTTGGTGTACCAAAGCCATTTTTAATAATGTCAGGTAATCCTATTTTTGGTGTAATTGCTCCAACTTTTCTTTTTATAGTTATAGGTGTGCTGTTTCTATTTCCTTTTGCAATTTACTACTCTACAAGAAGGAGAGTGAGAAAGGTTAACTCATTTAATGGTGCTTTACCTTTGCAGGAAAATGAGTATTTCACAGCACCAGCTTATTCCTATATTTTGGAGCATATTTTACAAAAAATTTACAGGACAAAGGAAATTGTTAAAGGTAACAGATTCATAATTGAAGTTACTGATATTTTTATTTTTCCATATAATTTTTGCAAAAAAGTAGCAATTAATGTAGGATATTTTGTTGCACGTGTTTTGATGAATGGAAAGATATACTGGTATATAATTTATATCCTTCTAATTTTTATAGTCTGCTTCTTTGTAGCTAAAGGTTAATTATACAATTTCGCTTTTTTTAAATAGAGAATATAATTTATATCCTGCTTTCTCTATATTTTCTCTGCCACCTTCCTCTCTATCAACAAGCACAATAACAGCACCTATTTTATAACCTTCTTTTTCAACAATATCAATTGCTCTTAAAATAGAGCCACCAGTAGTTATAACATCTTCAACAATTGCAACAGAGCAACCTTTTTTTAAATTTTTATTCCCTTCTATCCATAATTTTTTACCATGACCTTTTGGCTCTTTTCTTACAATAAAAGCATTAAGAGGCGTAGATTCAAGATATGAAACAATTGCTATTGCCGTGGCAATTGGATCTGCTCCAATTGTTGGTCCGCCAACAGCATCTATTTTTACAGGTAATTCCTTGATAATGTTAAACATTAATTTACCAACAAGATAAGCACCTTCAGCATTTAAAGTTGTTTGCTTACCGTCAAAGTAAAAGTTGCTCTTTCTACCAGATGCAAGTGTAACTTCCCTTTTTTCATAAGAGTAGTTTTTTATAATATTTTTGAGCCTTTGTTTCATTTTATCTCCTTTATTAAGATGATATTTTTTTTAGCAGTTTTTTTGCATTATTATAAAACTCATCTCTCTGGCTAAGCATACCCATATGTGATGAAACCTTTGAAAGATGTTCTTCAAAATTTTCATTTAAACTGTTATAAACAAGTTGTTTCATTAGTTTTACAGCTTCATCAGGAAATTGAGTAATATTTTTTAAAAATTTTATACTTTCACTTAATAATTTTTCATTATCAGGTACAATTAGATTTATAAGCCCCCAATCAAGTGCTGTGTCACTTCCAATAAACCTTGATGTGAGCAACAGCTCAAGTGCTCTTGGAACACCTATAATTCGAGGTAAAAGAAAACATCCACCATCACCAGCTACCAATCCAAGCTTAATATAGCTTTCTCCAAATACAGCATTTTCAACAGCAATTCTAAAATCGCACATAAGAGCCATATCAAGACCTGCACCAATTGCGTATCCATTAATTGCTGCAAGAGTTGGTTTATACAATGTTTTCATTTCAAGTGCAATTTTATGCACAAAGTCTGTTAAAAATTTTTTCATTTTCCAACCGCTTAACTCTCCATTTGCCATTTCTTTAATGCTTCCACCTGTACAAAAAACTTTCCCTTTACCTGTGAGAATCATTGCTTTTATTGAATCATCTTCTTTAACAGTTTTCAAATATTGCAACCATTTAGCAAGCATTGACTTTGAAAATGCATTGTTTTCATTTGGCCTGTTAATGGTTATTATTCCAATATTATCCTCTACTTCAAATAAAACCTCTTTACTCATAATCATATTCCTTTCTCTTTAATTTTCCACTTAGCTGGCCACATGCAGCTAAAATATCTTCACCTTTGCTCTTTCTTAAAATAGCAGTAAGACCTTTTTTATTTAAATATTCCTGAAATTTTTTTATATTTTCGTTGGTTGATGGAGTGTATTTGCACCCTGGAAATGGATTAAATTTTATTAAATTCACTTTTCCTTTAACATTTGATAATATTTTTAAAAGATTTTTTGCATCATTAATAGAGTCATTTACATTGTTTATTAAAATGTATTCAAAAGTTATTCTCTGTCTGTTTTTTACAGGGAATTTTTTGCAAGCCTCTATTAAAGAGTTAAGTGGAAATTTTTTATTAACAGGCATTAAACTACTTCTTACTTCATTGTTTGCAGCATGAAGGGATACAGCAAGGTTTATGTCAAAATCATTACCAAGTTGCATCATTTTTTCAATTATACCAACAGTGGAAACAGTAACTTTTCTGTATGAATAATTTAGACCAAATTCATTGTAGATAATTTGTAAAGATTTTTTTAAATTTTCATAATTATCAAGAGGCTCACCCATACCCATAAAAACTAAATTGGTAATTTTTTTATTTTTTAAAATTTTAAATTGTGCAATGAGAATCTGTGCTATAATTTCAGATGTCAATAAATTTCTTTTAAATCCAAGAGTGGCAGTATGGCAAAATTTGCAACCCATCCTGCATCCTGCCTGTGTGGAAATGCATAATGTCATCCTTTTCTCATCTGGAATAATAACAGATTCTACAATATTTCCATCTGATAGTTTTAATGCAAATTTTTCTGTGCCATCAATTGATTCTATACGAGTTACTATTTCAGGGAAATTAATATTAAAATTCTTTGTTAAAACTTCCCTATGTTTTTTGGAAATATTGGACATATTATTAAAATCAAAAACACCTTTTTGAAAAACCCATTGAAAAATTTGCTTAGCTCTGAAACTCTGCATTCCAATATTATTAAGACAGTCTGATAATTCTTCATAAGTTAGATTTAACAGATTTTTCATTTTAATAAATCCATTATAAAAATTTCAGTATCTCAGTAAAGATGCTGTTCAAAGGTTTTCCCTTTTTATTATATTTTGTTAAATAACATAGATTGATAAAAATTAAAACTCACTTTTTTCTGTTAGATTTTTACGAAATTTTGAAATTATCTCTTTTTGTTTTCTTTTAATTTTCAACTGTTTAATTACAGAGATTTTTTTACCAGTAAAAGGATTTTTTTCTGTATAATACATAACAGATGACCAGGTTAATGGTAGAGGTGTAAAAATCTGTACCTGCTCTGGAATAAAATGCATTGTTTTTAATATTTTTTCCTTTAATTTAACAGTTTTATCTAAAGTACACCCTGGATGTGAAACAATAAAATAGTAAGTTAAAAATTGCTTTTTATTTAAAAGTTTATTTAATTGAAAAAATTTTTTTATAAAATTTTTAAGGATTTCATTTGATGGTTTACCCATTAAGGTTAGAATTTCGTTATTGAAGTGCTCAGGCGCAATTTTCATTTGTCCTGAAATGTGATATTTTATAATTTCTTTTAAATATTTTTCCCCAAATTTTTTATCTTTCACAATTAAATCATAACGTAATCCAGACTGGATAAATACTCGTTTAATTCCCTTGATTTGCCTAACTTTTTTCAGTAATTCAATTAATTTTTTATGTGATACTTTCATTCCCCTGCAAAGTTCAGGGAATATGCACCTTCTATCTTTACATTTTCCATGATTTAACTTTTTGTTGCACTCATACCCATACATATTTGCAGTGGCTCCACCAAGGTCATTTATTATTCCTTTGAAATATTTACTTTTTTTTATTTTTTCTATCTCTCTTAAAATAGATTCAGGTGAACGGCTAATAACAGTTGTGCCCTGATGAACAGCTATTGAGCAGAAATTACACTCTCCAAAACAACCTCTATTAATTGTAATTGAATTTTTTATAGTATGAATTGCCCTTACTTCTCCTTGCTTTTTTATTAAGGGATGCACATCATATTCAAAATCAAGCTCATAAAATGAGTCAAGCTCCTTTTGAGATGGCAGAAATTGAGGTGGATTGTGTATTAAATATCTATTATCATATTTTTGAAATAAACCCCTTGAATTTAAAGGGTCGTGGTTTTCATAAAAAATTTTCATCATTTCTATAAATTTCTCTTTGCTATTTTTTACTTCTTCAAATGAAGGTAATTTTATAAAACTATCTATTTGAGCATTTGAAATATAGCATAAGCCCCTGATTCCTCTGTAAGAGTCTTTAGTCAAAACTTTTTTTGCAAATTCTAAAATAGTTTTTTCACTCATACCATATATTAACACATCAGCTTTGGAATCAAAAAGTATTGAGCGTTTGATTTTATCTGACCAATAATCGTAATGAGCTATTCTTCTAAGACTTGCTTCAATTCCACCTATTGCAATGAGTCTTTTCTCTTTACAATATTGTTTTATAAGGTTTACATATCTTATTGTTGCTCTGTCAGGCCTTCTGTTATTAACCCCATTAGGTGTAAAATCATCTTTTCTCCTTTTTTTTAAAAGTGGAGTATAATTTGCAACCATTGAATCAATGCTTCCTGCTGTTACAGCCCAGAAAAGCTTTGGAATACCAAGAGAGAGAATATCTTTGCTACTCTTTGTGTCAGGTTGGGATATAACACCAACTTTAAAGCCATTTTTTACAAGCAGTTTCCCGAGAAGTGCAACCCCAATATATGGAGAGTCAATATATGCATCACCTGTAACAAATATTATATCAAGTTCTTTCCAGCCAAGGTTATAGCATTCCTGCTTTGATATAGGAAGAAACATCTTTTAAATAATGGATAAAAGTGTTATTGAAACTGTAAAGTATATTGTAAGGCCAGTAATATCATTTAATGTGGAGATAAATGGACTTGAAGCAACAGCAGGGTCAAAATTAAATTTTACAAGTAATGCTGGAACAAATGTACCTGTAAAAGCTGAAAAAGTAACAGCTGAAAACATAGCTGCACCTACCACATACCCAAGCCTTGGATCACCATGCCATAAAGGAGCAACTATACCGAGCAAAATCCCCATAATTAAACCCATAATCATACCAACTCTAACCTCTTTGAGCATAACTTTTCCAAGATTTTTTTTATCTATTTTCCCAAGTGCCATACCACGAATGAGAATGGTGGATGATTGGTTTCCAACATTACCACCCATTGCCATTATTAATGGCATAAAACTTGACAGAATAGCAAATTGTTGCACTCTCCCATGAAAAAAGGTAATAACAAATCCGGAGATTAGTTCTCCAACAAAGGTAATTAAAAGCCACGGTAATCTAACTTTGGCAATTTTTAAAGACTTATCACCAAGAAGAACCTCATCTTCTGATGTTCCTGCCATTTTATAAATATCTTCTGTAGCCTCTTCCCTGATAATATCAATAATATCGTCAACTGTAATTATACCAACAAGTATATTCTGCTCGTCTACAACAGGAACAGCAAGCAGGTCATATTTTTCAACTATTTTAGCAACATCCTCCCTGTCCATATCCACAGTAACTTTTATTACATTTGTAATCATAATTTCTTTTAAAGTTTTTTCTGGAGGATTGATAATTAATTGCCTGAGAGAGACAACTCCAACAAGCCTGTTAGCATCATCAACAACATAAACGTAAAACACCATTTCTACATCTTCAGCTTTTTGCAAAGTTTTAGTAGCATCTTTTACAGTGGTTTTTTCATGAAGAGCAAAAAAGTTTGGGTTCATTACAGCACCTGCACTATCCTCTGGATAATGCAGTAACTCTTCAACTGCTTCTAACCCATCTTTTGCCATATATTTTAAAATTTCATTAACCTTTGTTTCCTCAAAAAGCCTCAAAATATTTGCTGCATCATCACTTTCCATTTCATTAAGGATATTAGCAATTTCCTGAGGCTCCATGTCTTCAAAAAATTCTATTATTTGTGAATCTTCAAGCTCAAGGATAATATTGGCAATTTTTGTTTTATTACTGATAAATTCCCAAATTTTTTTTCTGTCAAGATCAGGTAAATTCTTGATTATAAAGGCAATATCAGCAGGGTGTAACTTATTTAAAACCTTTTCAAGACTTGGTTTTGCATTTTTCCGTATAAGTTTTTTAACAGCATCTAACTTGATTCGAAGTGATGGTGAAATCATTTTATAAATCCACTTTGTATACTAAAATTAAAAGTTTCTCTAATTAGCAATAACTCTTTTAAAAGTCAAATGATAATTTAATAAAAGGTGAGTAAAATTTTGAATTAAATATTGTTTATTCCATCCTGTGCCACAATGATATGAGGATTTTTTTTATAAAAATCCCATTTTAATCTTTCTCTAATTTTTTTTCTCATTTCCTCTGGTTCTATTACCATTTTATGAAAGAGATGATATGCTTTAAGAGTTCTATTAAATCCCAATCTTTTGGTACCATTTAACACAAGTCGTTTCATAAAATCTGTATCTTCACCTCTATTTTTAAATTGATTGTTAAAACCATTTACTGAATAAAAAGCTTTTCTGGTAACAGCAAAATTAGCACCCCATGCTTTAGCAAATTTTATTTTAAAAAGCTTGTAATAAAAATATTTCAGGTACCTGAATTCACGATATAAAATTTCATTTGCATTAAAATCATTATGTATCATTTTAATAACATTATCCACATTTAGATTTCTATTATTTAAAATTTTTATGCTAATATCTTTTTTTAAAAATATAAGGTCTCCTGTTATTAATAATTTTTCAAATTTATTTTTAAATTTCTTGTAAATTTGCAAAATTTTCTCAATATGATTTTTTTCAACAACAACATCACAGTCAAGAAAAATTAAAAGCTCTCCTTTTGATTCTTTTACAGCTTTATTCAGAATAAGAGATTTTTGAAACCCATTATCAGGATGCCAGATATGCTTTATTGAAAAATCGCTGGAAAACAGGGTAATAACTTCTTTTACTTTATCAAGATTTATCCCTTCTGTGCCATCATCAGCTATTAATATTTCAAAATCTCTGTATGTTTGATTCTGTAAACTTTTTAAGCACCAGTAAAGGTGCTTATGCCTGTTGTAAACAGAAATAATTACAGAAACTTCCATTTTAGAATTATATCATACATTGCAGAGTTTCACAATATTTATTGAAAAAAAAATTATTATATGATACAAAAATTTAAAATTTTATGAGAGGATTAACATGTCTCAATATATAGAAGATTTTGATGAAGGAAAGATTCTTGAAGAAATTGAAGAATTATTAACATCTTTTAAAAAAGATACTTTTTATATTCTCCCTGCACTTCAGACAATTCAGATGAAGTATGGCTATATTCCAAAGAGAAGCCTTGCATTAATTGGCGAATACTTTGATGTTTCTCACAACAGAGTTTATGGAATAGCAACTTTCTATAATCAGTTTAAGTTTAATCCACCAGGTAAATATCAGATTAAAGTTTGCCTTGGCACTGCATGCCATGTTAAAGGTGCTGAAATTATTCTTGAAAATTTTGAGAGAAAATTAGGTATTCATGAAGGTGAAACTACAAAAGATAGAAAATACAGCCTTGAAAGAGTTGCATGTGTTGGATGTTGCTCTCTTGCACCAGTAGTTGTTATAAATGAGGATGTTGAAGGATATATGATGCCAAGTAAAGTTGAAGGAATAATAGAGAAACATAGAATAGAGGAAGAGATGGAGCAAAGAAAGAGCAAGGAGACATCTAATGGAGCTTAATGAAAAATATGAATCATTACATAGCAAAGCATTAGAAGAATGGAATAACTTGAAAAATTCTGAGGATATAGTAATCTACGTTGGAAATGTAACTTGCGGTAGAGCAGCAGGCTCTCAGGCAACAATTGCTGCATTTGAAAAATTGCTTGAGGAGAACAATTTAAAAGGTAAAGTTATTTCTGTTGGTTGCAATGGACATTGCTATGCTGAGCCGCTTGTTATTATTCAGAATCCTGGATTTCCACCTTTAATGTATAAAAATATTAACCCTGGTGAAGCAGGAGTTTTAGTTAGAGCATTTTTACTTGAAGGAGACCCTTGTTTTGATTATTTAATAGGTTCCCTTATCCCTGATGAAAATTTCCCTACAATAAATGATTACCCAAGATTTTTATTTGAAAAAAAAGTTGTTATGGAGCTTTGTGGTTATATAGACCCATACAATATCTACCATTACATAGCCAATGATGGATACAAAGCTCTGGTAAAAGCATTGCAGATGTCACCTGAGGAGATAATAGAAGAGATTAAAAACTCAAAATTAAGAGGTAGAGGTGGAGCTGGATTTCCCACAGGAATTAAGTGGGAAGTTACCTACAATGCAAAAGGAAATTTTAAAACAATTATTTGCAATGGAGATGAAGGTGACCCTGGTGCATATATGGATAGAACTATTATGGAGAGCAATCCCCACCAGCTTCTTGAAGGATTGCTAATTGGTGCTTATGCCATAGGTGCAGAAAATGCGATTTTATATATTAGAGCAGAGTATCCACTTGCTGTTAACACAGTTAAAGCTGCAATAAATGATGCAAAAAAATTAAATTTACTTGGTGAAAATATTCTTGGCACAGGGGTAAATATTAATGTTTCTGTTTTTCAGGGAGCAGGAGCTTTTGTGTGTGGTGAAGAAACAGCACTTATAGCGTCAATAGAAGGTAAAAGAGGTATGCCTCGTGTTAAGCCACCTTACCCTGCTGAAAAAGGGTTTAGAGGTGAGCCTACATTGATAAACAATGTTAAAACATTATCAAATATTCCATATATTATAAAAAATGGTGCTGAGAAATTCAAAGAGATTGGCACAGAAAATAGTCCAGGTACAGCAATATTCTCTATTGTTGGAGATGTTAATTATCCTGGTCTTGTTGAGATACCTATGGGTGTTACATTAAATCATCTTATTTTTGATATTTGCGGTGGAATAAAAGATGACAGAGAATTTAAAGCTGTTCAAATTGGTGGCCCATCAGGAGGCTGTTTGCCTGAGAGCTTTTTAGAAACTCCTATTGATTTTGATTCATTAAAACAAGCAGGAGCAATGATGGGCTCAGGTGGGATGGTGGTTATGGATAGCTCAAGCTGTATGGTTGAGGTGGCAAGATATTTTCTTGATTTTACTCAGAAAGAGTCTTGTGGCAAATGCACATTTTGCAGAATAGGCACAAGGCAGCTATTAGAAATTCTCCAGAGAATAACTGTAGGAGAGGGTAGTGAAAATGACCTTCAAATTTTAGAAGAGCTTTGTGAAGTTATTATTAAAGGCTCTCTCTGTGGTCTTGGCAAAACAGCTCCAAATCCAGTTCTTACAACTTTAAAATATTTCAAAGATGAGTATATAGCACATATAAAAGAGCATAGGTGCCCAGCACTAATGTGCAGGTCTTTGATTGCATTTTATATTGACCTTGAAAAGTGTGCAAGAGGATGTGATGCCTGTGTTGGATGCTGTCCAACTGAAGCTATTTTTACCACAAAAAAATCAAGAAAAAAAGCTATAGATCAGGAGAAATGTGTAAAATGTGGTGAATGTGTTAAAGCATGTCCTCCTGAATACGATGCTGTGGAAATAGTTTCACCACCAGAACTTGCACCAATTATTACTGAATAATGTGAAGGAGTTAAAATGTCTGATAATATAGTGTCCATTACTGTTGATGGTAGAAAAATAGATGCAAAAGAGGGAGAAACCCTTTTAAAGGTGTGTCTTGAAAATGGAATTTACATTCCAAACCTATGTTATCTACCACAAATGGAAGAGCCGCCAGTTTCTTGCAGATTATGCTTTGTTGAAATTGAAGGTGTAAAGGAACCTGTTAATTCATGTACAGTAAAAGTTAAAGAAGGGCTTGTTGTGAGAACAAATACAAAAGAAGTTAGAAAATTACAGAAATGGGCATTTGAGCTTCTACTTTCTATAGATAAAAGTTATTGCCGTGAATGTATTGCTAACCATGTTTGTGAATTACAGAAAATAGCTAATTTTCTTAAAGTTCCATTGAGACCAGAGAAATTACCAATTATTGAAAGAGACAGCAATATTGATTATTCTACTCATCCACATATACTCTATGATTATAAAAAGTGTGTCTTATGTGGACGATGTGTGTATATGTGCAGTTTGATTAATAAAAAAGATTCTATTGATTTTGGAAAAAGAGGTTACAACACAATAATTACTTTTTTTGTAAAAAAAGAAATTTCAGACACCTATTGTAAAGGATGTCTAAAATGTGTTGAAGTTTGCCCTGTTGGTGCTTTGCAAGGTAAAGATAAAGCTAAAATGGCAAAAATTCTTGAAAGAAAAAGGAAAAAATTCCAGAATCCTTAAATATTGTAAAACATTTGTAGTGGCTTTACCTGCTTATCCTTTTTATTCATAGCTTCAATTGCAAGGGTAGCTGCTTTTGCTGCCTCTTTGGTGGTAAAATATGGAATATTGTAGACAATTGTATTGCTTCTAATAGCAGTTGAATCTTCTTTAGATTTAATATCAGCAGGACTGTTTATTATTAGGTCTATTTCTCTATTTTTAATATAATCAACAATATTAGGTCTTCCTTCCTGAACTTTCAATACTTTTTTATTGCTGATTCCTTTTTCCAATAAATATTTTGATGTGCCACCTGTGGCGTAAATTTCAAAATTAAGTGATTGAAATTTTTCAGCAATTTTTTCAATACCTGTTTTATCCCATACAGTAATTAAAACCTTTCCTTTTTCAGGTAAAATGTTTCCTGCTGCAATTTGTGCTTTTAAAAATGCCATTGCAAAATCTTCATCAATACCCATTACTTCTCCTGTTGATTTCATCTCTGGTCCAAGTAAAGGGTCAACGCCAATAAATTTTGAAAATGGGAAAACAGCTTCTTTTACACAGAAGTAGTTTGGGTGGATATTTTCTTTAATGCCAAGTTCTTTGATTGTCTTGCCAATCATAATTTTAGCTGCAACCTTGGCAAGTGGAATACCTATTGATTTTGAAACAAAAGGCACTGTTCTTGATGCCCTTGGATTTACTTCAAGAATATATATTTCATCTCCTTTAACTGCATATTGAACATTCATCAATCCTTTAACATTTAAGCTCAATGCAAGGGCAATGGTTTGTTTTTTAATTTCCTGAATAATATTATCTGATAAAGAGTATGGTGGCAATGAGCATGCACTGTCGCCAGAATGTATACCAGCACTTTCTATATGCTCCATAATTCCACCTATAAAAGCTTCATTACCATCAGCAACGCAATCAACATCAACTTCAATTGCTTCAGATAGAAATTTATCAATTAAAACAGGGTGCTCATAAGATACTTTTACAGCTTTTTTCATATAATTTTCAAGGCTTTTTTCATCATAAACAATTTCCATAGCTCTACCACCAAGAACATAAGATGGTCTGACAAGCACAGGAAATCCTATTTTTTTAGCTATTTTCAATGCTTGTTCAAAATTAAGAGCAGTATCATTGTCAGGCTGTTTTAATTTTAAAGTGTTTAAAAGCTGTTTAAATCTTTCTCTATCTTCAGCTATGTCAATACTATCTGGGTCAGTGCCTATTATTGGAGCACCTGCTTCTTTTAATTTGTTAGCAAGTTTTAGTGGAGTCTGACCACCAAACTGAACAATAATTCCATCTGGTTTCTCAGCTTCAACTATATTCATAACATCTTCAAATGTTAATGGTTCAAAATAGAGCTTGTCAGATATATCGTAATCTGTACTAACAGTTTCTGGATTGCAGTTAACCATTATAGCTTCATAACCCTCTTCTTTAAGTGCAAAAACAGCATGAACACAACAATAATCAAATTCTATACCCTGTCCAATTCTATTGGGGCCACCACCTAAAATCATCACTTTTTTTCTATTAGTTCTATTGCATTCATCCTCTTTTTCATATGTTGAGTAGAGATAAGGGGTGTAAGCTTTAAACTCAGCAGCACAGGTATCCACCATTTTATAAACAGGAATAATTCCATGCTGTTTTCTAATTTCCCTGATTTCCAATTCACTTCTGTTAGTAAGCTGACCTATTCTAATATCAGAAAAACCCATCTCTTTTAGATATTTTAACTTTTCCATAGATAGTTCTTTACTATTTTTTAGCTCTATCTCTTCATCAATAATCTGTTTTATATTATGTAAAAACCATCTGTCTATAAAAGTTATTTCATGTATATCATCAATGGAATATCCCCGTCTAAAAGCTTCACCAATGTACCAGAGCCTCCTGCTATTAGGAATTTTTAGCTTATCTTTCAACTGCTCATCTTGAAGTGTCTCTGCATCCTCTAAATCAAAACCATAAGTATCCTCTTCAAGTGATCTCATAGCCTTTTGTAATGATTCTTTAAAAGTTCTGCCAATAGCCATTACCTCACCAACAGATTTCATTTGAGTTGTAAGCACTCTGTCAGCTTCAGGGAACTTTTCAAAGGTAAATCTTGGAATTTTCGTAACAACATAATCAATTGTAGGCTCAAAGGATGCAGGGGTTTCTTTGGTTATATCATTTTGAATTTCATCAAGGGTGTAACCAACTGCAAGTTTAGCAGCAATTTTTGCAATTGGAAATCCTGTTGCTTTTGAAGCTAATGCTGATGAACGAGAAACACGTGGATTCATCTCTATTATAACAAGCTTACCATTTTCAGGATTAACAGCAAATTGGATATTAGAACCTCCAGTATCAACACCAATCTCTCTAATAACCCTAATTGCTGCATCTCTCATTATCTGGTATTCTTTATCAGTGAGAGTTTGTGCAGGTGCAATTGTAATACTGTCACCTGTATGCACACCCATTGGGTCAAGGTTTTCTATGGAGCAAATTATAACAACATTGTCATTTTTATCTCTCATTACTTCAAGTTCATATTCTTTCCAGCCAACAACAGACTCTTCAACAAGAATTTCATTAACAGGAGAACAATCGAGCCCCCATCTAACAAACTCTTCATATTCCTCATAATTATATGCAATGTTACCACCTGTGCCACCAAGTGTAAAAGATGGTCTGATAATAACTGGAAATCCTATCTCCTCAATTATCTTTTTAGCATCTTCCATACTATTGGCATATCCACTTTTTGGTAGCTCAAGGCCTATCTTTTTCATAGCAGCTTTGAAAAGCTCTCTATCTTCAGCTTTTTTAATAGATTCAAGGCTTGCTGCAAGTAACTCTACATTATACTTTTCAAGAGTGCCATTTTCTGCAACTGCAACAGCAAGATTAAGAGCTGTTTGTCCTCCAAGAGTAGGTAAAAGAGCATCTGGGCGCTCTTTTTTTATTATTTTTTCAAGAAATTCAGGTGTTAATGGCTCTATATATGTTTTATCTGCAAATTCTGGGTCTGTCATAATGGTAGCAGGGTTGCTATTAATTAAAATTACTTCATATCCTTCCTCTTTTAATGCTTTAACTGCCTGAGTTCCAGAATAGTCAAATTCGCATGCCTGCCCAATAATAATTGGCCCAGAACCTATAAGTAAAATCTTTTTAATATCTTCTCTTTTAGGCACATTTTACCCCTTAAAATTTTTTCACCTTTGCTAACATAGATTTTTTTATTTTTCAATTTAAAATTTTTCCTTTCCATTTACAATATTGGGAAAATTTTATGAGAATATTGAATATTGAGAAAGACTTTTTATACAAAACCAGCCCTGAACCAAGAGATTTTTCGGGCTGAAGCCCTCAAAATGACAACTTTTGTGATGAATAAGAACACTTGTAAAAAAATTGCTGTTGGATTATAATTTGGTTTTATATTAGTTATTGAAAAAACTACTTTTTAATATCAAAATTTACAATTATTTTTAACTCAGTGCCTTTGTTTTTTTCACTGGAGAGATAGATTTCACCAGAAATTGAATTAATATACTTTTTGGCAAGTGCAAGTCCAATTCCCATACCTTCAAATTTTCTTGTTGTTGATGTATCTACTTGCGTAAATGATGTAAATACCTTCTCAAAGTGCTCTTTCTGTATGCCAATACCAGTATCTTTAATTGTGAAACATACTTTAATTTTATCATTTTTAATTTCAAGCATTTCACACTTATAAAGAATTTCACCATGCTCTGTAAACTTAATGGCATTGTCCATTACAAGGCTAATAGCTTTATTTAAAAGTTCCTCTGGTCCAATAACCATACTGGGTAGAGTGGCATCCATGAAATATTTGAAAGTTAATCCTTTTTGATTTGCAATAGGTTTAAATTTTTTTATTAAAATATTATTAAATGATTCAATGGAAAATGGGTAATTTTTTATGGAATAAAGATTAGCTTCAAGCTTGGCAAGTTCAACAAAGTTGGTTAAAAGCTTTGTTAATCTCTCTGAGGAGTTCTTCAAATAGTTTAAATATTCTTTCTGTGAATCTGTTAGGTCAGTTTCTTCTAATAATTCAATGAACCCCTGAATCCCGGTTAATGGAGTTTTTATTTCATGGGAAAGATTAAGTAGAATTGAGGATTTCATTTTATTAAATTCTTCTGACTCTTTTTTGGCTTTTTCCAATTCTTTAATCATTCTCTTTTTATCAGAAATAAATTCGCAAGTTGTAATAAAACATCTAATACGGTTACTGTTGTTTGGTTCAAATACAGGTGAAATGTTTATTTCTAAATCTATTTTTTCACCATCCTTTGTATTCCCAAAAATTTCTCCCTTCCAAAAGCCTTTGTTTTTTAAGCCAGTGGTGAAAATTTTTGTAAGAATTTTTTCATCAAGTAGAACAGTTGCACTTTTTCCATAAAGCTCATCTTTTGTAAATTTGGTTATTTCACAGACAATATTATTTACATAGAAAATGTTGCTGTTAAACTCAGTTAAAATAATTCCAGTTTTAGAATGCTCTATTGCTTGATAAAGTAAGTCAAGCTCAGATTTTATTCTGATTTGCTCTTGTTTGGATGTGAATTTCATGAAAAATACAACAATAAAAATTATAAATAGAATGGTTGAAAAAATAACAAATTTTAATATCTGGAATGATTTGCTCTGGTTAAAAGATATTTCCACAAGGAATACAGTTTTATTGTTAATATCTTTTATTGGTATAAAACCATTAAAATTTTTTAGTTCTATTTTTTTATCTTTTTTGTAAAAGTTTTTGATTAATTTAATTTTATATTTGAAAATCTTGGTAAAGGTGTTTAAAAAATTGTTGTTAATCTCTTTTCCAAAAACAAGTGTACCATATGCAGGTGGATTTCCTGAATTTTTTAAAATAGGGTAAAATGTCAGCATATAAAATTTATTATCAAACTTTGCAAAGGTTTTAATTTTTTTTAAATTATCAGGGGTTGAAAGATAGTGAAAAAATTTTGTCTGGAATTTTAATGAAAACACTTCTTTTTCATTTTCAGTGAGTTTTTGATTATTTGAAAAATAGCTATAAAAAGGTGACCGTAATTTATCAAAAAATATCATAAAATTAATGCCAATATTTTTCAATGTATTTTCATCAATGTTTGAAATAATAAAATCATTTTCCTTATACTCTACAAAGTTGACAGTATCATCCCATTGTGCCCAATCAATTGTTGTTTGCATCTGTTTGTCAAGCTCATTATAAAGAAAATTCTCTACAAGATGGCACTGTTTTAAAAAAAAATTTTTCTGAAGTGTTTCAAAGCTTAGATAAATTATGAATTCTGATAAAATTAGAATTGCAATAAAGAGTATTAAAAAGAGAGTCTTTTTTTTTATAATCATACAGAGACCTTCTTAATTTTCTCAACAAGTGCTTTTACTTTTTCAAAGTTGTTTTCTTTTATACTGTTTTCAATTTCTTCTGCGATTTTTCCAATAAGATTAAGCTTAATATTGTAAGCTGTCCCTTTAATTGAATGTGCAGCAAACCTGATAGACTCTGTATCTTTTGCTTCCAATGCTTTTTCTATTTTTAAGATATTTTCATTAAATGTTTTTCTAAATGAGTTGAGTAATGTATTCATTAATTCTTCGTTATCTCCTATAAATTCTTTTAATGCAGAGATATCCTCTTTAATAAAAGATTCCTTGCTAACTTTAAGGTATCTATTTAAAACTTTCAATAACTCCTCTTTGATAATAGGTTTAGATAAAAATTCATCAAATCCAACATCAGATAAAACCTGCCTTTCTTCATTCATAACAGCGGCAGTTAAAGCAATAACTGTAAACTTTTTATTTTTTAATTTATCCAAAATTTCAGCATCTACTCTTTCATCATCAATCATTTCATTGTTTTCAATTTTTCTTAAAATTTTAATTGCTTCGACACCATCCATTATTGGCATATGCCAGTCAAAGAAAATTAAATTATAATCATTATAAGCAAGTTTTTTAAGAGCTTCTAATCCATTTTCAACCATATCTGATTCAACATTGAATCTTTTTAAAATCTCTTTTATTAAAATTTGATTTGTAATGTTATCTTCTGCAACAAGAACTTTGCTACCATAGAAATTAACATTTAGATCAGATTCTAACTCTTTCTTTTCTGTGGTTTCTTCATCTCCAATATTTAATTTTAAAGTAAAATGAAATTTTGAACCTTTACCTATTTCACTTTCAGCCCAAATATTCCCATTGTATGCCTGAACTATTTTTGAAATTATGGTAAGCCCAAGACCAGTACCACCATAATGTCTTGTAATTGAAGAATCAGCCTGTGTAAAAGCTTCGAAAATTGATTTTAATTTTTCTTTAGGAATTCCACTACCAGTATCATAAACTGTAAAGAGAAGTTCAGCAAAATCTTTATCTTTTGATTTTAATTTAACATTAACTCCAACTTCACCTTTTTCTGTAAATTTAATAGCATTACTTAAAAGATTATTTATAATTTGAGAAATTCTGGTAATATCACCTTTTAACCATTGAGGGATATTATCATCTATAGTGTATCTAAGAGCCAATCCTTTTTCACCAGCTTTTTTTGAAAAGATGTTAATGCAATTGGAAACAAGCTCTTTAATGTTAAAGTTAACTGACTCAAATTCCATTTTGCCAGCTTCAAGTTTGGATAAATTGAGGATATCATTTAAAATCTTAAGTAAATTTTTAGATGATGACTTAATTATTTCAAGATAATGTTTCTGATTTTCAGTAAGCTCAGTATCATAAAGCAGGTCAATAAAACCCATAATAGCATTCATTGGAGTTCTAATCTCGTGGCTCATACTTGCTAAAAATTCAGATTTGACTTTATTGGCATTTTCAGCTTTAAGCTTCTCTTTTAATAATTTTTTCTGTAAATTTTTCAGCTCAGTAACATCCTGTTTAATTGCAACAAAATTAATTATCTTGTTCTGGTCATCAAAAATAGGTGCTATAACAGCTTTTTCCCAGTATAATTGCTTATTTTTCTTTTTATTTAAAAATTCACCAGTCCATATATTGCCAGAAAGAATTGTTTCCCATAAATCTTTATGAAATTTTTCATTATACTTTGTTTTTAAAATTTTAGGATTATTCCCAATAGCTTCTTCAAAAGAGTAGCCTGTTATTTTACAGAAAAATGGATTAACAAACTCAATTGTCCCTTTAGTGTCTGTAATTACAATGGAAATAGGTGCCTGCTCAATTGCTCTTTTATATTTTAAAAGTTCATTTCTAATTACCCTCTCATTTGAAATATCTCTAAAAATCAAGATAACTCTTTTGGCAATATTATTTTCAATAATAGGATTAGCAATAATAAAAACAGGAACTTCTCTATTATCAAAGGTAATAATAGAGTCAGTCTGGGAAATAAATGGCTTTTTATGAATAAAAATATTTGATATTATGCAATTTTCATCTTCAATATCGCATCTACCATTACAATTTTTTATTTTAAATAATTTAAAACATTCCTCTTTAAAATTTTCATTTTCAAAGTTAATAATTGTCCTAAATTCAGAGTTGCAATATTCAATTTTTTTATCTCTATTAATAATAGTAATGCCAATACCTGAATTCTCTGTTATAATTTCAAGAAATTCATCTCTTTTTTTCATTTCCTCAAAGAGATTTTTAAGGGTGTCTGCCATATTATTTGCATAATTTGCAAGCTCTTTAAATTCATTGAGAATTAGTTTTTCAGAGTTAATATTAGAATAAACAATTGGAAATTTTTTGAAAAATTTAAAAAATCTTATTATATCATTGGCAAAATTTTTCCCAAATTTGTTAAAGAGAATAAGTAAGATTAAAAAAATGGCTATTAATATAAGTATAAAAATAGTGGCTAAAATTTTTATAAGATTGTAAATTTCATTTGTTAGAGTATAAATCTCATTTGAAACCTTTGTTTTATTAAAAAAACTAATTAAAGTGCATTGCAATTCTGGGAGAAAGGTTTTTAAAACAGTATAGTCTGTTTTATTATTAAGAAATTGTAGTTTATCAGGAGCATTTTTCTTTATTAAGATATTGTGATTATCCTTTAAAATAAAGCCATATTCAGGAGAGAAATTTAATAATTTAATTCTATCTATTACATCTTTTAAAACAATATTTAAAATAGTTGAGTAGTTTTCACTGGTACCAATAATCCAGTTGTATGGTTCGAATAATTTGAAAAAAGCAATTTTTCTGTAAGTTTTATTTTTTTTCAAAGGGTCTTTTACAAGGTATTCGTAATAACCCTTCCTTTTTAGCAATATTAAACGGATAATTTTTTTTATATAAAAATTGCCATTAATGTCTTTTAACTTAAGAATATTTTTACCTTCTAATAATGGCCTTGCAGGATTCAAAACAACATTTCCATTAACATCAAATATAAAAAAATATCCTCCTTCATTAAATTTTAGTGTTCTTAAAATAGCAATAATTTTATTTTTAGCGTATTGAACTTCCGGATTATTAATATTTTCTTCAAAAATATTATATGAAATATTGTAGGCAAAATTAACCTCTTCTTTTAATCTTTTTTTATATTTTTTTAAAAGTAAAATTTCATTAAATTGTATAAAGTTTTTAATAGAATTGTGCTGTTCTTTTAAAATAGCACTATATTTAGAATAGATTATTTTTTGGGAAATGTTATTTATATAGGGTAGTAATTTATTGTTGTTAAGAAGTAAAATCCCTGCAATACCAATAATTAGAACTAATAGAGTTGTAATAAAAATTTTTTTAAAAAATTTTTTAAATGACATAAAAAACCATCCTGACTAATTATTATAATAACTTTTAAGTATAGTTTTGTCAATAAAAAGTTATAGTTATTGTTTACAATAAAAATGGATAATAATTTGACAATAAGGCTTTTTTTGTATAATATTAACCTATGAAAAAAGTATTGTGGGCTCCATGGAGAATTGATTATATTTTAAGTGAAAAAGAAACAGGTTGTATTTTTTGTAAAAAACCAGGTGAAAATAATGATTTAGAAAATCTTATTCTTTATAGAGGCAAGTTTTCATTTGTAATAATGAATCGCTATCCATACAATAGTGGTCATTTAATGGTTGTTCCTTACAGGCATGTTAGTGAATTTGAAGAGCTTGGAGACAATGAGCTTTTAGATGTTAACAAACTTTTGAGGTTCTCTATTTCAATTTTAAAGAAAGAGATGAATCCTGATGGTTTCAATGTTGGGCTCAATCTTGGTAAAGCTGCTGGTGCTGGGATAGATGAGCATTTACACTACCATATTGTTCCAAGATGGATTGGAGATACCAATTTTATGCCTGTTTTTTCAGATACAAGGGTAGTTCCACAAAGTTTAAAAGATACATATGCTAATCTTAAAAAGCATTTTCAGGAAATAAAAATATGATATATATTAAAGCTCTTTTTTACATTATATTAATCATTTTGGTTAGCCTTTTTACTCTTCAAAATTTAACAACTTTAACAACCACATTGCATTTTACATTTTATTCCTATAAGAATATTCAATTTCCTTTATACTATTTTTTTATTTTCTGGATAGGAATTCTTATTTTAATAATCTCTTTAATAAAAATGAAAAACTTTATAATTTTGAGAAAGAAAAATAAAACAATTGAAAACTTAGAAAAAGAGATTCAAGAATTAAAAAAGATAGATATTTCAGAAGAAACAGAGAAAGAATGAACAACAATGAAGTACTTCTGATTATATTTTTTTCATTAATAAGCTTTATTGCAGGAAGATTATCTGTTAAATTCAGACAGAAAAAAAGGAAATATTCAGTACCAGCAAATTTTTTAAAAGGAATAGATTTTTTACTTAATAACAGAGAAGATGAAGCTTTAAAAGAATTTATCAATGCTGCGGAGATTAATGCAAGAAATGCAGAAATCTATGTTACACTTGGGAATCTATTTAGAAAAAGAGGGGACGTTGAAAAAAGTATCAGGATTCATAAGGCTGTTTTAGCTCAGCAAAACATTGATGAAGAAGTTAAAAAAATTGCTTTGCTAAATCTGTCAAGAGATTTTAGAAAGTATGGTTTTTTTCAAAGGGCATTAAATGTTTTGCAGGAATGTGAGAAGATAGATAAAAAGGACATTAATATACTTTATGAAAAAATTAAAATATTTTCTTTTGGGAATCAATTTGAAAACTTATTAAATTTATATAAGAAGAATATTGCCAGGCTTGATAAGCAAAGCCTGATAAACTTTTCATCAATTTACACAAAGCTTGGTAAAGAGTTTATTAAAAAAGGTAACTATTTTAAAGCATATAGTTATTTAAAAAAATCTCTTAAAATATATGGTGCAAATTACTTTACCTATGTGGTTTTAGGTGATTATTTTTTTTCAAAAAAAAAATTAATTAAAGCAAAAGAGGCTTATTTAAAAGCTATTGAAATTAATCCTTATACAATATTGAAATTAAGAGTAAAACTTAATAGATTGGGAACAAAATTAGATGAATTAAAAGGAGAGCATTTTTTAATTAAATGCTTGGCTGTTAGAGATTTAATAATTAATGGGAAAATTTCAGAAGCAAAAGAGGTTTTAAAATTTCTTATTATTGAAAATCAATCTGTTATTTTTTTAAAAAATCTATTGTTTATTGTTGAATTAATTGAGACAAAAGATATTATTGCTTTAAAAAAAGTAAAAAAAATTCTGCAATTTTCTTTTAAATGTAAAAAATGTAGCAGTATTGTGGAGAATTTTTATTTTCAATGCCCATTTTGCAAAAATTGGTTAACTTTTGGAGATTAAACAGTGAGTTTTGAAACTTTTGGAATTGTAAAAGATAAAATAGTAACTTTTAATAACACTAAAAAGGTTAGTAAAGGTGAAATTATTTTTAAAGGTGATAATTTAGCATCTTTAAAAAGCAGAGCAGGTAAGGGCACAGTTGTAGATGAAAAACAGTTAGCATTAATATCTGAAAAAGATGGCTATGTAAGAGTAATAGGAGACAAATTCTTTATAGATTCTCTTGAAATAATAGATGGTAATTTTGATTTTAAACATGGAACCAAAAAATTTTTTTCATCATTGTGGATAAAGGGAGATGTTTACTCAGGTAGTAGATTAATAGTAGATGGAAATCTTCAAATTGATGGAACTGTTGAGAATTGTATAATAAAATGTAATGGCTCTATAATAATTTTGGGCAATCTGTACGGTCAGGAAAAAGCAAATATTATTGTTAGGGGAAATGCCTATGTTAAGTCCATTACAGGTGCAAAGTTTATAAGCTATGGAGACATATTAGTTGGAGAATTAATCAGACATTCAACACTATTTACAGCATCATCACTTGAAATAAAAAATAAAGGTGAAATTATTGGTGGTAAAATTTATGCAAAAGATAAAATTAATGCAAAAATTTTAGGTTCAGAAAATATAATAAAAACCTCTGTGTCTATTGGATACAATTTTAAATTAAAATTTTTTCTTGAGCAAATGAAAAATAATCTAAAAAATATTTTATTGACTTTAAAGAAAAATAGAGAATTTCTTGAAAGAAAATTTAACATTACTCTAATCAATGATAATGATTATATTGACTTTGTAATGAAAAATCTTGATAAAGAGGATTTACAAAAGAATATGCTTTTAGAAGCTATAGAAAGTATAAAACTATTAGAAAAAGCTCGGTTGATTAAGAAAAAGATAAAAAATTTTCCTCAACATAATCTTGCTAATTTAAAATCATTTTTAAGATGCAATACTATTTATCCAGGGGTAACCATTAGAATTCTTGATAAAAGATTAGATATTATCAATAAAATATCAGGTGATATTATAATTAATAGGGAGAATATTGACTCATGGCAACAATTGTAGGCATTCTTGCAAGTCTTGTGCTTTTTGGAATTGCCCTTTATAATCAGGGCGGAGTAAAGGTTTTTTTTGATATTAATTCAATTATAATTGTAATTGGTGGTATTGTTGCATCCACTTTAATTGCACATCCTTTACCACAAATTTTTAAAATTTTTAAAGTATTTAGAAAAGCTTTTTTAAAAGAAGCTGATTCAGCAACAGTAATAATTCTTGATGTTTTAAGATGCTCTGTAAAAGCAAGACGTGAATCATTTCTTGCTCTTGAAGGGTTATTAGATTCTTTTGAAAATGATATTTTAGAGCAAGGAGTTCGACTTCTTGTTGATGGTTACAACAAAGAATCTATAAAAGATATTCTTGAACTTGAAATTCAAAATAAGATGGATAGACATGAGAGAGGAGAAGCTCTTTTTAGATTTATGGGTAAAGTAGCTCCTGCATTTGGTATGATAGGTACACTAATTGGGTTAATTGCAATGTTGAGAAGCCTTGGTATTTCATCTCCTTCAGGATTAGGTCCAGCAATGGCTACTGCTTTGATTACAACTTTTTATGGAGCAATGTTGTCTAACCTACTTTTTAATCCAATAGCAGAAAAATTAGCTGCTATTTCAGAAAATGAATATATTGAAAGTAAAATTGCACTTGAAGGTGTTTTAATGATTTATGATGGAGTTAATCCAAGAATTATTGAGAAAAAATTAAATTCATTCCTGCCAAAACATCTTAGGCAGGAAATGTTGAGCAGGTTAAAAAATGAAAGATAAAAAAAAATCATCTGATGACCAGGAATGGCTGGTTACCTATGGTGATCTGATTACTCTTATATTGGTTTTTTTTATTCTGCTTTATGCTATATCTTCTGTGAATAAAGGAAAGTTTAAAAAAATTGCAAATATGTTTTCCAACACATTTGGTGGCACAAGTATAATTGCTGAAAATGGTGGCTCAGGTGAGGGGATTCTTGACCTTGGATTAATGGTAAGAGAGTTAAATAGAGTTATTAGCAAAAGTAAGTTAAATGACAGTATTGTTGTGGCAACTAATGGAAAGAATATAATTATTAGAGGGAAAGGTGATATTTTTTTTAATTCTGGAAGTGCAAAATTAACCCCTCAAATAAAAAAGTTTTTATCATCTATTGCTCCTATTTTAAAAGCAACTGACAAGAAAATAGAAGTTATCGGGCACACTGATGATCTTCCAATAAAAAGCAAAATTTATCCATCAAACTGGGAGCTTTCCAGTGCAAGAGCGTGTAGTGTTATACGATATTTAATTAACAAAGAGTATATGGATCCTCACAGATTCAAAGCAAGTGGTTATGCCCAATACAAGCCACTTTATCCACCAATTCCAGCTAATAGAGCAAAAAACAGGAGAATAGAAATAGTTATAAAAGGTGAGTAGCAATGCCGCAGAGTAGACATTTTTTTAGACTTGAGCTAAAGCTTAAAATCTATTTGAAAAAAATTTACTATAATAAAGAAAGTGATAAGTTTTATCTTGATAAAACCTGGACACTACTTCAGACAAAAGATATTAGTGCAAATGGAATGTTTGTTTATTATACAGATATTTTAAAGGATAAAATTAAAAAAGATGATTTTTTACTTGTTAAATTTACTATCCCAATTTTCAAAGATGACATTTATCTTGTATCAAAAGTAGTTAGATTACTTGAAGAAGGTTTTGCTATTAACTATATTTTAATTGATGAACTTGAAAGGGATAGATTGGTAAATTCATTTTTAAAAATTCAACATGAAGAATCTATTAAAAAAGATAATTAATCAGAATGACCTTTCCTCAGTTGCAGATAATAATATTTTTAAAAAATTTTCCAATGAATCAAAAGGTAATATTAATGAGTTAATTCTTCGAATATCTTCTTATATTCAAAAAGAAAATTTTACAGAATTTCAGGCTTGTGTGAAATTTTTAATGCAGGATATTCAGTTTTTAAAAGGTGTGGGTCCCAGAAGAGCTGAAATTTTTAAACGTAGAGGAATAAATGTAATTGAGGATCTACTTAAATTCATCCCTTCAACATACAGAGATTACTCTAAAATATTGAAAGTTTCTCAGACTATAATTAATGAAGTTGCAGTGTTGAAACTTAAATTTAGAAAATATAGAGTGGTGAATTTTGGTAAAAGAAAGGTTCTTGAAGCTGAGTTTTATGATGATACATCTTCAATATTATTGAAGTGGTTTAATTTTAATTTAACACATTTGAAAAAATTTTTTATCTCTGAAAAAGAATTTATTGTTTATGGTAAAATATCTATCTTTAATTTTCAGCGTGAAATTATCCATCCATTGATTAAAGAGGAGAAAAATTTATTAAAATCTATAGAGCCTGTTTATCCTAATATCTCCAATATTTCAAATAATATTGTAGTTGAGATTATGAAAAATGTTTTTAAAAAATTAAAATTTTTCACCTATGAATATTTGCCAGCTCATATTTTAATAAAAAGAGATTTTTTGGAAATTTTAAAATGTTTCCAATATCTACACTTTCCAGATAAAGATAATCTTGAAAAGGTGGAGTCTTTAAAAAAAAGATTAATCTATGATGAGCTCTTTTTTACAATGCTTGCAGTTGCGAAAGAGAAAGCAAAAAAGGATAAATTAAAAACAGAGCCCATTACTTATAAAGGTACTATTATTAAACCTTTTATTGATAATTTAAACTTTAAGCTCACAGATGCACAGAGAAAAGTGCTCAGAGAGATATTTAATGACTTAAAGCAGGGGAAAGTTTTAAATAGATTAATTCAAGGTGATGTGGGAAGTGGTAAAACAGTAGTTGCTATTATTTCTGCACTTTTAATAATAGAAAATGGAGGGCAAGTGGCGTTTATGGCACCTACTGAGATTCTTGCAGAGCAGCATTACAACAATATAAAAAATTTTAATCTTCCAGTAAAAGTAGAGCTTTTAGTTGGAAGTACCAGTAAAAAAGAGAAAATTACAATAAAGGAGGGGATAGAAAGTGGTGAAATAAATTTTATAGTTGGCACCCATGCGTTAATTCAGGAAGATGTTAAATTTAAAAATTTAAAATTAAATATAGTTGATGAACAACATAAGTTTGGAGTTAAACAGAGGATGTTTTTAAAAGAGAAAGGTAATCTTACCCATACACTTATTATGACTGCCACTCCAATACCGAGAACATTAACTTTGACCCTTTATGGTGACCTTGATGTATCCATTATTGATCAGCTACCCTCTGGTAGGAAGCCAATAAAAACTTTTTGGTTTAAAGAATCTCAAAGAGATATATTTATGGAGAAAATAAAAGAGGAGCTTGAAAAGGGTAGGCAAGTATATTTTATTTATCCTCTTGTAGAGGACTCAGATAAACTTGATTTAAAAAGTGTAGTAAAAATGAGTGAAATTTTAAAACATAAATATTTTAATAACTATAAATTGGGTATTCTGCATGGTAAAATGAAACCTCAGGAGAAAGATAGTGTTATGAAAAAATTTTCCAAAGGAGAGATTGATATTTTGGTTTCAACAACTGTTGTAGAAGTAGGAATAGATGTGCCAAATGCAACTGTTATGGTTATTGAGCATAGTGAAAGATTTGGGCTTTCTCAGCTCCATCAACTTAGAGGTAGAATAGGAAGGGGCAAGTTTCAATCTTTCTGTTACTTAATCTCCTCTAATAGATTATCAAAGGAAGCAGCAGAGCGGTTAAACATTATGGTAAAAACCAATGATGGATTTGAAATAGCTGAAGCAGATTTGAAAATTAGAGGTGGTGGAGAGCTTTCTGGAGTTAAGCAATCTGGTGTTGCGGAGTTTCAATTTGCAGATATAATAAGGGATTATAAAATCCTTGTTAATGCTAAAAATGACGCAGAAGAAATTATTAATTTTGATTTAAATCTTGACAATTTTCCATGTTTGAAAAATAGATTTAAAAATTTTTTTATTAACAGAGGGAAATTTGTTTCAACAGGATAGAAATGAATAACAAAGTTATTGAAAAATTCAAATTTTTTTTAACTATTGATAAAGGACTTTCTTATAAAACAGCAGAGGATTATTGCAGGGATATAAAGCAATTTTTAGAGGTAATTAATGGTGATATTGAGAATCTATCCAAATTTGATGTTGATGAATACTTGATTTTTCTCCATGATAATAATTATGAAATATCCTCAATGCTCAGAAAATTATCTTCTCTGAAAATGTTTTTTAAATTTTTAAATAATGATGAGTTTGAAGCAGTTCAAATTCCAAAGAAAAAAACATTGTTACCTAATTTTTTAAATTTCTCAGATATTGTTCAATTGTTAGAAGCAATAGATATTAGCAGTCTTACGGGACTACGAAACAGAGCAATATTGGAACTCCTCTATGCTACTGGTATAAGGGTTTCAGAGCTTCTTAACCTTAAAGTAACTGATTTTGATAGAAACAGCGGCACAATAAAAGTTTTAGGTAAACGCTCAAAAGAGAGGATTATACCGCTTCATTATGAGGCTATTGATTTTATAGAGAGATATATAAAAAATGTAAGAGCTATTTTTAATAAAAAAAATTCAAATATACTTTTTTTAACAAGGAATGGTGGCCAATTAACAAGACAATTTTTATGGAAAATTGTTAAAAAATATGCTACTATTTCGGGGCTTGACAAAAATGTTTATCCGCATCTTTTAAGGCACTCTTTTGCAACGCATCTCATTGAGGGAGGTGCAAATTTAAGAAGTGTGCAGAAGCTTTTAGGACATAGTGATATTTCTACAACGCAGATATATACACATGTTTCTCTTAAAAAAATTAAAGAGGAATATTTTAAGAAACATCCAAGGAGTAATGATTAATGAGTTATTTTTGCAAAGAAGTTGAAAATATACCTGTTGAAGATATTATTGAGATTTTAAGAGGGAAAAATTTACCATTTTATCTTGATAGCGGTGCTTATTTTAAACACCTTGGAAGGTACTCATACTTTGGGTTTGAGCCATTGATTACCTTCAAGTTTAAAAACAACAGAATAGTTTTTATGGAAAATGGTATAGAAAGATATATTAATGAAGCTCCTTTTAAATTTTTTAAAAGGATAATTGATAGGTTTAGAGTGAAAAGAAAAGGTAAAAAATTTCCTTTTCAGGGAGGATTTGTTGGATATTTAAGTTACGAGCTTGGTAAATATATTGAAAAACTTCCTGACTCAAGAGTGGATGATTATAATCTTCCTGAAATATATTTTGCACTTTATGATGTTATCTATATTTACGATTTTGTAGAAAAAAAATTTTTTGTAGCAGGGTACAATTTTGGTGAGAATAGTGAAAAAAAAGCAAAATTTTTTGAAGATGCTCTAAAAAAATATGAGGCTATTACCCCAAAATTTCAGATTGGAAAAACTCTTCAATCCAATTTTAAGAAAAAGGATTATGAAAATATTATAAAAATTGCCAAAGAGTATATTTTTTCAGGTGATATTTATCAGGTAAATTTATCTCAGAGGTTTCACACAGATTTTTCTGGTGATACATACTCATTTTATAAAATTTTTAGGAAACTTAGTCCTGCACCTTTTGGTGCTTTTTTAGATTATGGTGATTTTCAGATTTTGTCAAATTCACCTGAGAGATATTTGTTGATTAAAAATAGATACATTGAGACAAGACCAATTAAAGGAACAAGAAAGAGAGGTAGAGATTTAGAGGAAGATAATATTTTAAAAAAGGAGCTACTTTCAAGTGAAAAAGATAAAGCTGAGCATTTGATGATAGTTGACCTTGAGCGTAATGACCTTGGGAGAATAGCAAAATTTAACAGTGTAAAGGTTACAGAGTTTGAGATAGTTGAAACTTATGCAAATGTTCATCATATGGTATCAACTGTTGCAGCTGAAATAGGTTCAAAATTTCATATAATTGATTGTATAAAAAATTCTTACCCTGGAGGTTCAATTACTGGTGCACCAAAAATTCGCTCAATGGAAATAATTGATGAGCTTGAGCCAACTTATCGCTCTGTTTACACAGGTTCCATTGGATATATTGGACTTGATGGAGACATTGATTTGAATATTGCTATAAGGACAGCTATTGTAAAGGATGAGAAGGTTTTTTTTCAGGTAGGTGGTGGAATTGTTGCTGATTCAAACCCGGAAGAAGAGTACATTGAGACAATAGTAAAAGCTGAGAGCTTTACCAAAACTCTTAAGGAGTTAAGTAATGGATAGTTTTATTTTTTTTAATGGGAAAATAACCCTTTTATCAAAGACTTTTATTCCTGTAAATGATAGAGGTTTTTTATATGGTGATGGTTTTTTTGAAACTTTGAGAAGTTATAAGGATAATTTTTACGATTTTGATTTTCATTATAAAAGATTGGTTAAAACTGCTAAATTTTTAAATATAAAAGTGGATTACAGTAAAGATTATATATTGGAAAAGATAAAAGAGCTTCAAAAAGAGAATGGCCTTGAAGGAAGAGATTGCTATTGTAGAATTACCATTACAAGAGGTAAAGATCCTCATGGCCCATCAATAAAAAAAGAGCATCAGCCCAATGTGGTAATTGAGGTAAAGTTACTACCTCAATATGTGGTGGATAAAGCAGAAAAAGGGGTTCATGCTACTATTCTTTTCTCTTTTAAAAAGGAGAAAAATATTCTTTACAATTATAAGACAATTAACTATCTTCCTTCAATTATAGGTTTTTTAAATAGAAAAAGTTATGATGATGTGATTTTTCTTGACAAATATAACAATCTAATTGAAGGTATTACTGCAAATTTATTTTTTTACAAAGGAAAAGTGCTCTACACTTCAAATGAGGATGACCTTTTTCTCAAAGGTGTAACAAGGGAGATTCTAATTAGAGCAATTAAAAAATACTCAGAGGAGAAATTTACAGTTAGGTACAGAAATTTCAAGTTTAATGATTTAAAAAAAATAGATGGTGCTTTTTTTACCAATTCTCTATCTGGAATTTATCCAATATTATCTATAGAGGATTTTAAACTTCAGCACAGGCCAAATATTATTTCAAAATTAAAAAACCTCTATTTCAGGTTTTTAACAGAGTAGAAGACACTTCTTTTACTTTTAGTAGTTGTAATTTTCTTTTCAGCTTCAAGCTGTCTTAAAATTTTGTTAATCTGATTAACCTTTAACCCAGTTAATACCATAAGGTCTTCAAGTGTAAGAGGACGCCTCTGTAAACAATTGATAATCAGGTCAATGTTACTCTGGGAAATAACTTTTTTAGATGTAAAGCTTTTTATTATTTCACAATTATTAGGAAAAAAACTTTTTGCCTTTTCCATCTCTTTCTGGTTAAGTCCCTTTATATTGCTAAAAGCTGGTGGTCTATCAATGGTATTTAATTGAATTTTATTAGGAGAAATTTTTTTTATTATCTCATTTAATTTTTCTAATTCACTGCTGCTGTCATTAATATTTTTAACTAAAAAAACTTCAATCCACACCTGATTTTTATAAAATTTTTTTAAATTTATTAATCCATCAATATATTTGTAAAAATCTATTCCCTTTACTGGATTGTTAATCTTTTTAAAAGTATCTTCCCTGCCTGCATCAAGAGATGGGATAATAAGGTCAATTTTGCTAATTTCTTTTAAAATATCTAATTGAGATAGAAGAATTCCATTGGTCAGGAGAGCCAGTTTATATTGTGGAAAATTGGTTTTTAAAAAATCAACAATTTTCCCGATATTAGAATTTAAAAGAGGCTCTCCAGCACCAGAAAAAGTAATGTAATCAAGAGTTATATTTTTACTTAAATAATGTTGAAGCTCTTTAATTACTTCCTTGTAATCAACATAATTTGCCCTGCAATTTGTATGCATAGTTGTAATACCGCATTCACAGTAAACGCAATTTAGGTTGCAGGTTTTATACGGCACTAAATCAATTCCAAGTGATAGATTTAATCTTCTTGATGGAACAGGGCCAAAAATATGTTTATATTCCATGTTATTTATTATCTAATATCTGCTCAACAAAAGCCTCTACATTTGTTTTTGTCTGCTCATCTGAGAAAAGCCTCATATCATTTAAATCACCATTAATTACAAGATAAGGTTTCCCTGTAGTCTTTTGTATCCTCTGAGGCATTCCATATCTGCTGTTTGTGTTGTATGGGCAGGTCATGGCATCATGAAAAATAATTCCATCAACTTTAAATTCATTCATCCAGTTGGTTATTATTTTTTCTTTAACAGGTTCAGATCTAACAATGAATAGTTCAAGATAAGCTTTGGCAGTGCTTTCAAAAGGCTTGTCGAGGTCATCTCCAAATGCTTCAAAAATCCATGAATTACAGTAGGTTGATACAACTATTGATGCGCCTAATTCTTTAAAAAGCTCAGATAGCATTCTTAATCTTCCCCATACAGGCATTCCATCCCAGTAAAGTCGAACTTTTTCATCTGGAACAGTTGTTATACCTTTTGAACTCCTCTCTCTTATTTCAGCATTTAGCTCTTTATAAAAATCTACTGCTTCAGGTAAACCTCTTAAAACAACAGCAGGTGCCATGAAAATATTGTAGTCAAAAAATGTTAAAGGTGATGGAACCTTTGTACCAAAGAAAAGGCATTCTTTCCATAGAAGGGTAGTTTCATAAGATAATTTTACAACTTCTTTAAATCTGTCAGGGTCAAATTTTTTCCCGGAAACCTGTTCCAGAGTTGGAATCAAGGCTCTTTTTTGATTAGCTACATCATTAATTAAAACCTCATCAACTTCATTTACATTTTTAGGTGAGGTAATGCCAATAACAGGAACATTAAAATGTTTGCCATAAAATAAAAACCAATCCTGAACATCTCTACATTGATTAGTGTTATAAACCAACACATCTGGTTTTGGCACTTCTGGAATTCCATACGATTTTTGAAGAGGAGTTTCTTTTTTTAAAAAAGCCCCTACATCACTTGTTAAATATGAGCAGATGTTTGGTGAATAACCAATTGAATTTGCATAAGGTATGTATTCAGCAGCTTTTTTACTTGCACCAAGCATTGCACCATGATTCTCTGGATAATACACCTTAAATCCAAAACTGTGAAGCAGTTCAGCAGGTCCAACACTTGTAACCCATGCAACTTTCTCAGAATCGCTTTTACTTGCTTCATAAACATCGTGAAAATAGTTGCTCATTAATTCTTTCATTTTTTTACCAGCTTTAAAAGGCTCCATTTTATTTCCCTCCAAATAATTTTTAAAAGAATATCCCTCTTTTATTTTTTTTATTAAAAAAATTTTTAAATTTAAAATCAGTTAAAAATCTGCTAATTTTCCCTTTTAAAAATTCTCCATATAGAAATCTATTATTGCATGTAGTAAAGAAAACTTTATCTTTTGCCCTTGTTGCTGCAACGTATAGTAATCTTCTCTCTTCATCAATATCCTCGCCAAATGGAATAATTTGCTCTTCACAACCTATAATAAAGACAACTTTAAAATCAAGCCCTTTTGATGCATGAAATGTAAAAAGTTTCACCTTTTCTGCTTTTAAATCTATATCATCAAGCTCTTGAAGGAGTTTATCATTTGATTTTTGAAATGGTATCCCTTCTCTGCTCAATATTTTTTCCACTTTTCTTGATATAAAATTTAATCTAAATAAAATTGCAATATCTTTAAAACTTAAAGTGTTATCATTATGACCTGAGCTGTGAAAATCAAGTCCACCAACTAACTCTTTTATTTTATGAGCAATAAATTCTGCTTCTTTATCATCATTGGAAAATTTTAAAAACTCAATTTCCCCTCTACATGAGCGAACTGATTTTAATAAATTTTCTTTGTTTAAAATAGTGTGTGCACAATCTAAAAGGTTCTGGCACGCTCTATAAGAGTGAACAAGTGTAATTTCAACAAAGTTATTGTCTAATTTTTTTATCTCATCAAAATATTTATTACTACATCCTCTAAAACCATAGATGGATTGATTTTTGTCTCCAATAACAAATAACATTCTTAATTTTGGAAACACTTTCTTTATTAACTGAAACTGCACATTATCAATATCCTGGAATTCATCAATGAGCAGGTAATTGTAATCAAAATAATCAGTGCAATTTAAAGAATTAATTATTAAATCATCAAAATCATATAAATTATTTTCAATTAAATAAGTCTGATATTTTTCATAAATACCTCTAAGCTCTTTATCTATCACACCACTTTTCTTATAAATTGAAATTTTATTGGCAATATCTCTGTTTTTTAAAAATTCTATCTGCTGCTCAGGAGTAAAAATATCAAATTTTTTGCCAGATTTAACAAGTAGCTCAATGGCAAGTTTATGAAAGGTTGCAATTTTTATTCCATTAATATTAATTCTTTGTTCCAATTCCTCACATGCTTTGTTTGTAAAAGTAATAACTGCTATTTTATTGGGATGAACTGAATTATTAATAAGATGCTTTACCTTTTGAACAAGGGTGTATGTTTTCCCTGTGCCAGGGCCAGCCTGTACGGTTATAATTGTATTACTACAATTAATAGCTTTTTGTTGAAATTCATCTACACTGCTGTTAACCTTTGCTCTATTTTGTATGGAAGTATCCTTTTTCAATTTATAGTTAATACTCTTTTTTTGCTCTTTTTTTAATTTTATTTCAAGATCTTTAAAAATTCCTCTTTTCATTGAAAAATATTCTTTTTCTTCATCTGTTAAAAGAATGATTTTACCATATTCGCCATCATATCCAGGAATAACAGTAACTCTGTTGCTTCGCATGTTGTCAATTGCTCTTGCAAGTAATTCTCCTGCTTCTTTTTGAATATGGTCAATATCTGTTTCAATTAATAGTTTTAACTCATTTCCAAAAATATTAATTAACTGATTATATATATTCAATACCTTTTTTGAATTAACGCCAATTCCTATAATTTCTGAGACAATTTCCTGCAACGGCACAATACTAATAAATTCTTGCTGCTTTTCTATAGCACCTTCTCTGTCTGCAAGCTCAACTATTCTATGATAAACTCCCATTGTAAGAGGTTTACCACATACAGGACAGATATTTCCATTTTTTTTAGCTTCATCTGGAGAAATACAAATATTACATTTTCTATGACCATCAAAATGATATTTACCTTCTTCCGGGTAAAATTCTAATGTGTGAACATTGGCTTTCTTTTTTAAGCTCTCCCTTATGGAGAAATAATCTTTCTCAGCTTTAACAAGATTCGCTTCTCTTGCAATTTTCATTGGAGAATGGGCGTCAGAATTTGATACTAAAGTAAATCTGTCAAGTGCAGACCATCGCCAGTTCATAGGCGGGTCAGATGAAAGCCCTGTTTCAAGTGCATAAATGTAATTGGTGAGTTCCTCAAAGCATTCTTCTATTGAATCAAAGCCACTTTTCTGACCAAACAATGAAAACCATGGTGTCCATATATGTGCCGGTATAAAAATTGAATTTTCAGATATTGATAAAACAATTTCAAGTAAATTTTTTGAATCAAGACCAAGAATAGGCCTGCCATCTGATGTAATGTTCCCAATCTTTCCAAGTTTTTTTGAAAAATTTTCAGCAGCTTCAATTGAAGGCATTAAAACAAGATTGTGTACCTTTCTTGTTTTATCTCCTTTTTTATATATTGAACTAATTTCTGTACTGAGTATAAACCTTGTTTTTAAATTAGAATCCTTTAATTTAAATAGACCAGGCTCTGCTTCAATGAGATTATCTTTTATCTCATCAAGCCATCCTGGATGAACAAAGTCTCCTGTTGCAATAACATCAATTCCTTTAATCTGAGCAATTTCAGCTATTTTTAAGAGATTCATATCTTTTGATGTGGCACGTGAAAATTTTGAATGGATATGTAGGTCGCAGGTAATATACATTAAAAAATATATCTCCTCATACCAACATTTAAAACAAGTCCAATTAATGAGTAAGAAACAACAAGAGATGTGCCTCCATAGCTAATTAATGGTAGCGGGATGCCAACAACAGGTAGAATCCCAATAACCATTCCTATATTTATAAAAAATTGCCAGAAGAAAATAAACAAAACTCCTATTACAATTAAAGCTCCAAAGTTATCACGAGCCTTTTGGGAAATATTAATCATGGTGATGAAAAAAACAATATAAATTGAAATTAAAATAAGAGTGCCTATAAAACCCCATTCTTCAGCAAAAACAGAAAAAATAAAGTCAGTATGCTCCTCTGGCAAAAAATGGAGCTTATTTTGTGTACCATGTAGATAACCTTTACCAAAAAGCTTTCCTGAACCAACTGCTATTTTAGATTGAATTATATGATACCCTGCACCAAGAGGGTCTTTTTCTGGAAAAAGAAAAGTTAAAATTCTTTTTTTCTGGTATGTTTTTAAAAAATTCCAGCTTAATGGGGCAAAAATCAAACCAGCGGCTATTATTTTTATTAATGAAGAACGTTTAATCCCTACAAATAGAAGCATTGATGAAAACACAAATAAAATTAATAAACCTGTACCAAGGTCAGGCTGTTTTACAATAAGAGCAACAGGAAAGAGTATCATTAAAATTAATTTTAATACCTCAATTAAAGAGTATTCTTTTATTTTACTTTCATTTGAGAAAAATTTTGCAACAATTAAAATGGTGGTAAATTTAAAAAGCTCTGAAGGCTGGAAATTAAACCCACCAAGAGAGAGCCATCTCTGAGCTCCCATTGAAGTTTTGCCAATTATTAAAACAGCTATTAAAAGAATTACATTAAAGATGTAGAGAGGGAAAACGTAAGCTTCTAATTTTTTATAATCAAAGCTTATAAATATTATCATTGAAAAAAAAGACACAATAAGCCAAATCAACTGCTTTTTAACATGAATAAAAGATAAGTATGATACACCTTCTGGATTGTAATTGGCACTATAAATAGTGGCAATGCCAATAGAAGTTAAAAGCAATGCCACCACAAATAGCAACCAGTTGAAATTATTAATTAATCTTCTGTCTATTCCTATCATTCATTACTTTTTGGGATTCTTTTTATTTTTGTCTTGTAATTTTTTGGCTTCTTCAGCAATCATTTTTTGTAATTCCATAATATGTTCCTGAACCTTTTTCTGACCAATAATGCTACCCTGTTCATAAAGGTATGGCATTAATTTAATAGATTTTTGACCAACAGGAGTTTGGTAAAATTGGATAAGTTTATTCATTTCTTTTACAGTAAAGTGTTGTGAATAAATTTTGGCAAGTTCATCTTTAATGCTATTCCAACCCATATATTTTTGAAAAAATTTTAGCATTACATTTTTAAATGGTGCTAACTGTGGGTTAGTTCTAATTTGAAAATCAACGCCTTTTTGAATAGTTTCCTGATAAGTTGCAGATAAATTCATTGTCTTAAATAATTTTTGTGCAGTAGCAATTCCTGTGTTATTCCCTGCATATAAATTGCAGGTAAACATAAACAAAGCAATTAATAATAAAAATTTTTTCATGTTTTTATCCTTTCTTGAAAGTTTTCTATTTGTAACATATAATAAAAAATATTGCTATAATTTTTTAATATTACCTTGACTTTATTTTTTCAAAAAGTTAATAATAATTATCAAATA
>CAZIZE010000086.1:0-9999 GCA_964543655.1 uncultured bacterium | reverse complement strand
AGAAATAATATTTGCGCCAAAATTTATAATAATTGATTTAGCTTTATTATCTTTAAAGGTTTTAGATGTAACAGAAGAGAGAATTTAGTTAAATATTCTAACTTTTATAAAAGTTTTGCACAATAAAAAATAGTAAAATTTTATAAAATTGATAATGTAAAACTAAATGGTTATAATGGATTCACTCCCTTCATGCAGCTTTGAGGTAGGTTTATTTAAAAAAGTTGTAAATGCCAAATTTCAAGTTATAAAATAAAGTTCAGCCCTATCTAAGTTGACTTTTCTTTTAAATTTTGTAATATGTAGTTATGGGTTTAAATAAGATTTCCCTTACTTTTAATGATAAAAATTTAGAGCAAGAGTATAAAAAATATTTTGAAGAAAGATTTCTGCTGCAAGTAAAAACAGCAATGTTCTTTGGAATGCTCCTATACAGCATTTTTGGATTTTTAGATTATTTCCTGTACCCATCTTTTTACCCTTTATTGCTTGCCATAAGATTCAAGTTTGTAGTTCCAATTTTTATAATTCTCTACCTATTACTTTACTTTAAACCATTTGTGAAGAATATTCCCATTATTATTACTGTTGGGATTTTAGTAGCAGGCTTTGGAATTATTAAAATGATAAAGATAATACATTTTTATGGATTTGAGAACAATCTTTATTTTTCAGGATTATTGCTTGTGGCTTTTTTTGCATACACTTTTTTCAGATTAAAATTTTTATATGCATTGTTTTCTGGTTTTTTATTGATAATTGCCTATGAGTTTAATGCAGTTTTTATAACCAAAATTCCTAATGAAGCATTGATTGCTTCTAATTTTTTTCTTATTTCTACTAATGTTGCAGGAATTATTGTTAATTACATTATTGAGCTTGATACCAGAAAATATTTTTTATTGTATAGACAGTTGAAAAAAGAGAAAGAATTTTTATCTGCTGATAATGTAAAACTTGAAAAATTAGCATATATTGATGCATTAACTGAAGTTCCTAATAAGAGATTTTTATTTAAATTTATTGAGCATTATAGAGAAAAAAAAGAAAAAACATTATCTCTTTTAATGATAGATGTAGATTTTTTTAAAAATTTTAATGATACTTATGGACATATTGCTGGTGATGATTGTTTGAAAAAAATAGCAAAAGTTCTTCAAAGAGAGATTAGAAAAGAGAGGGATATTGTTGCAAGATTTGGTGGAGAAGAGTTTGTGATTCTTTTAAATAATACTGACAAAAATGGTGCAATGGAAATTGCTCGGAGAATCAAAGAAAAGGTTAAGGCATTAAAAATTCCCCATAAATCATCTCTTGTTTCAAAATTTGTAACAATAAGCATAGGTGGGGTTTCAATTGAAAATGCCCATGAAGAGAATTTTGTATCATTAATTAAAAAGGCAGATGAAGCGCTCTACATGGCTAAAAATTTAGGAAGAGATAAGGTTTATTTTTATCAGAAATTAAAGCAATCTAAGAAGGAGATTTTTTGCTAATAATCTTCTATATTCTTTGCTCGCTCTAATATCACTAATTGGTGAAACAACTTCGTCAATAAGAGGGAAAATAGATTTTAAATTTTGTTCAGTTATTTCTTTCCCAATAAGCTCATTATTTATCTTATTTGAAGTAATCACTGTAGGTGCAACGCTTCCCCATGCGATTTTAATATCTTCTATTCTATTTTCCACTATTTTTGCTAAAATTGCAATACCTGCTATTGATATTGATAAAGCATTCCTCTGTCCAACCTTTTCATAATAGTGAAAATTAAAGTGGGGCACTTTTTTTATATTAATTCCATAGAGTATTTCATCTGATTTTAAATCAGTAACACCAGGGGATTTTATAAAATCTTTAATTGATATTAACCGCTTACTGCACATGCTTCTAATATCAAGTATTGCATCAAGCACATATAATGGTGGAAGTGTATCACCTGCTGGTGAAGCAGTGCATATATTGCCACCAATTGTGCCCATATTTCTAATAGGTGGAGAGCCAAGCACTTTAATTGCCTGAATTAGAATGGGAAAGTTTTTTTTAACTATTTCACTGCTCATTATATCTGAATGTGTTGCTGCTGCACCAATAAAAACTTCATTTCCTCTATCTTCGATTTTTTTTATATCTGCTTTTCTTTCAATGCAGATTAAGTTTTTATCTTCTGCAATTAAGCCTTTTCTCCTTTTAGTAAGAATATCTGTGCCACCTGCATAGATAATATTATTTTTTTTAATTTCCCAGAGCTCATTTAAAGTTTCCGGAATAAAAACATTGGCTTTGCTTTTGCCTATGAGCTTTTCAATATTTATGATTTTTTGTGGTGAGATTTTAGGAAATTCATTGGTTCTGCAAAAAGATTTGGATGCTGATTCAATAGCATCAACTATTTTATGATAACCAGTGCACCTGCATAGATTCCCACTTATACCTTCTCTTATCTCCTCTCTTGAAGGAGAAGGGTTATTGTTTAATAAATTAATTGTGGCAATAATCATTCCTGGAGTGCAAAAACCACACTGAATAGCACCTTTTTCAATAAATTTTTTTTGAATAGGGTGGAGGTCTTTTCCATCTGATATCCCTTCAATTGTGGTAATATTTTTATTTTGCAATTGTGCTGATAGCATGAGGCAGGAGAGCTTACTCTCATTATTCACGAGAATTGTACATGCCCCACATTCTCCAGAACCACAGGCTTCTTTAGTCCCAGTAAGATTTAAATGCTCTCTCAAAAGATCAACAACACGTAGATCTGGAGGTATATTAAAACTTACCTTAGAACCATTTAAAATAAAGTTAATAATCAAATTAATTCCCCTCTATTTTTCAAAATTTTTTCTCCAGTAATTGGAAAATCTTTAATTCTAACTTTGCAAGCATCATAAACAGCATTGGCAATTGCAGGTAAGGGAGCATCAATAGCCACTTCACCAGCTCCTTTAAGACCATATGGGCCATTTGGCTCATCTCTCTGTACAGTTAAAGATTCCAAATCAGGTATGTCAAGTGATGTTGGCAAAATATATGTGGAAAAATCCTCTGTTAAAATCTTCCCTTCTTTTACTATCATTTCTTCAAACATTCCATATCCTATACCCTGTGCAACTCCACCATGAACCTGCTGATTAAAAACATCTGGGTTGATTAATCTTCCACATTCGCTAATAACAATATAATTTTTTACAGTGACTTTACCAGTTAACATATCAACCTCAACTCCTGATATATGCACACCAAATGAGAAAATATAATGAGGTATCCCATGGAGCTTTAAACTTTCCTCTTTAGTAGGCTCCTGATAGTTAACAGGCATTCTATATCTTGAAACAGATATCCTCTCATTGGTTGAAAGAAGATTTGCAATTTCTACTATAGGTATTTCTCTACCACTTTTTAGATGTATAACCTTTTCTGGTAAAATGTCAAAACTGCTAATATCAACTTCCATTAAAATATCAGCAGCTTTTTCTAAAATTCTTTTTTTTAAAGCTCCTGCTGCTTTAATAAGCGCATTTCCAAAGGTAAAAGTTGTTCTACTTGCAGACGATGAGCCTGAGGGAAGAGTTTGAGTTGTATCAGGTAGCACTGGTTCCATTGCAGATATATTTTGGTTTAAAATAGTGCCAGCTATTTGAAGATATGTTGAAATATTTCCTTGACCCATATCCACAACCCCGCAGTAAACTTTGAATGTGCCATTTTCAGTGAGCTCTATTTTAGCATTAGCTACATCTGGCACTTTGGGACCATATCCTATACCATGAATAGCACATGCAATACCAACTCCTCTTTTTTTATTAACTGGTGCTTCTCTCTTCCAGGTTTCTCTATTTTTCCAGAATTTATGATTTTGAGCAACATTGAGGCACTCATCTATTCCAATTGAAGTTAACATTTTAACTCCAATAGGATTTTCATCACCTTTTGTTAAAATATTTTTCTTCCTAATCTCAATAGGTGAAATTGAGAGCTCCTCTGCAAGCATGTCAATAACCTGCTCAATTCCAGCAGTAACCTGTGGCACCCCAAAACCTCTAAAAGCGCCACCAATTGGATTATTGGTGTAAACTACAATCCCATTTAACTTTGTGTTTGGTATTTTGTATGGTCCACCTGCATGCTCAAGACCAAGTGCCATTACAACACCACCAAGATGGTCGTAGGGGCCTGTATCATACTCTAATTTAGCATAAAGTGCTTTAAGTATTCCTTCTGAATCTGCACCAATTTTATAATATATTTTTGCAGGATGTCTTTTAACTCCAGAATTAAAGCTTTCCTCTCTATTGAGCAAAATTTTAACAGGAATACTGGGGCAATGTAGAGCTGCAAGTCCTAAAAAAGTTTGGACAGTTATACCATCTTTACCTCCAAAAGCTCCACCACAAAAAGGAGCTATGATTCTAACATTTTTTACAGGCAATCCTAATGCTTCAGCTACTTCTGCTCTGTCTCGAAATGGTGTTTGAGTGGAGACTGTAATTTTTAGAATATTATCTTTGAATATTGCCCATCCTGTCTCTGTTTCAAGATAAGCGTGCTCTTGCATTGGCAGGTTAAATTCAGCTTCAACAATTTTAGCACAACTTTTAAAACCTTTGTTAATATTACCTTTGATTATCTCCCCTTTGAGTAAAGCATTGTTTTTACTGATTTTTTCCTGGATTTTAGGAGCATCTTTTTCCAATGCTCTACAAATAGAGTAAACAGGTTCAAGTTCTTCAATGTGAATGTTAATTTTTTTTAAAGCATTTTTAACACTATCTCTATCTTCTCCAATAACCAAAGCAACTGCATCAGCTCTATGCCTTACTATTTCACTAATTAAAACTTGTTGGTCTTTCTGTGCAACTCCCTGTAGATTACTGCCCTTAATGTCTTTTGCTGTTAATACTTTTTTAATCCCTTTAACTTTTAATGCATTTTCAAAATCTATTTTCAAAAGTTTACCATGAGCTATGCCAGCTCTCTTAATGCCAACCCATAACATATCTTTATTGTAAAAATCAGCAGCATATTTAGTTTTACCTGTAACTTTATCAAAAGCATCAGCTCTCACCATATTTTTCCCAATTTCACATATACTTTTTTCCAAAAGTTACTCCTCTATTTTTAAGGTAAAATTTTAGCAAGTGATTCAATGAATAATTCCATTGCTTCATGTAAGCCAATGCTAACCCTTATCCAGTTGGGGAATCTAAATCCTGTCATGCTTCTTATAATCACTCCCATATGAAGCATTTTTCTATAAGCAAGGGTGTCACTCATTGGTAATTTTACCATTATGTAACACCCTTCCTCTGCAACGAATGTTAAATTTAATTTTTTAAATTCATTTACAAGAAAATTTTTCTCATTTCTAATATGCTCCCTTGTCTTTAAAATATGCTCATCATCATCAATAGCAGCAAAAGCTGCTTTTTGAGCCAATGTATTAACTGAGTAAACAACACAGGTTTTCCTGATTATATCAACAACTTCAAGGCTACCTACAAGATAACCAATTCTCAAGCCAGCAAGCCCAAACATTTTGGAAAAAGTTCTAAATACAACAAGGTTAGGGTACTGTTCAATCAATTCAATACCATTTGGGTAATCTTCTTTTTCTACAAACTCAAAATAAGCTTCATCAATTACAACTATCTGTTTACCATCTATTTTGTCAAGAAAGCTGCATAACTTCTCCCTGTTCCAGTATGTTCCTGTGGGATTGTTTGGATTGCACACAAAAACTATTTTTGTACGTTCATCAATTGCATTTAACATTGCAATATCATCAAAAGTGAAATTTTTAAGAGGAATTAACTTTGCATTAAACCCTGAAAAAGTAGCAACCCATTCATAAACAGCAAAAGTTTTATCTGCTGTAATAATATTATCTCCCTGCTCGCAAAATGCCTTTATTACAAAGGCTATTACCTCATTTGCACCATTGCCAACTATAAATTGCTCAGGATGAAGTCCAAATTTCTCTGCAAGTTTATACCTCAAATGATAAGCATCGCCACTTGGATATATTGCTGCTTCAAAAGAATTAAAGTTTTCAATAGCTTTTACTGCTTTTTTTGATGGCCCAAGTGGATTTTCATTATTATTTAACCTATAAAGTTTATTTACATTGTAGATTTTTTTTAAAACATCATCAGGTTTTGAAGGAATATAAGCTTCAAAACCTTTAATATAAGCTGGTACAAGTTCTGAAAGAGGAATTTTAAGCATGGTTTACTTTCTCCAGCTGAAAAATCACTATGTCTCCTTCTCCAGCACAGGGGAGCAGAAGTTTGGGTTGAAAACCATTTTTTAAAAGAGATGGCACAATGTAAGCATGTTCTGAAATTCCTGTATCTATTTCAAAAAATATATTTTTGAATTTTTCTCCCACCAGTAAATTTATATGTGCTTTTAAATTATTTTCAATATCATTTCCAAACATAATTGGTTTAAGTGTAGCTGTTTTTGAAAAATGCTCAAGAGTTGCTGATAATACAGAAAATTCAGGTATTGTTTCACCCATATCATGAATAATTTCAACCTTTCTTGGTAAAAATAGTTTTTGATATTGTTCCATTAAAAAGTTTTTAAGTTCTTCATGAGTCCACACAACCCTACCTGTATCTTCTTTTAATTGCCTAAAATATATTGGCAAAGAGATTTCTCTATCTTTTGCAAAAACCAGTAAATTGCCAATTTCTTCAAAATATTCTAAAGGAAGAGGGGCTAAAGCTGCTTTTGAATAAATACCTATAGCATCAGATTTGGCAATTTTTTCAATAAAGGCTACAATAATCTCCTCTTTTAGAGATTTCTCAAAATCTTTTTTAAATTCAAAGGGTCCGAAAAATTCAATTAATTTATCACTTGTCCAGTGCCATACAATTGCACCTACAATCTGCCGTTTATTATCAATAGCTATTAATGCTTGATAATCGCCTAAAAATACCATATCCACAAGCTTACCTGGATAAGAGAAAAAATCTGGAAGCAGTGAATTTTTATAGAAATATTTTACATACTTTGATACTAATTTTAATTCTTCAGGTTTTGGAGCTGTAATTGTAAATGAATCAGAATTTTCAAAAGAAAAATCAATATTCTCTAAATTATATAGAGGGTAAGATTTCTCCTTTATTAATTTAAGTGAAAAATTTCCATCACTATTTTTTGATGCTTTGAAATTATCCACCATTCTTGCTGCAATTAACAACCCCATTTCATCAAGGTCTTCATTATTATCAGGTGAAATTGTAGCAGTAATATTAAAAGATTTTAGAGGGATATTACCTTTAAATAGAAATATTAGTTCAACAAAATATCCCGAATTTGTGCAGATAATTTCAACATCGGAGCTTTCAAGAACATTACAGAGATAGGTGTATAACTCTTCTACTGCAAGCCTTATTGAAAATGTCTCTCTCTGGTTCAATCCAAACGCCTGAACTGATTCCTCTGCAAATCCAAGTACAACAGGTAAAAATTTCTTTTTACATGAAGTCTGCATAAGGAGAGTTTCTTTTTTAGTATACATAATTTCTCCTTAAATTAAAATTTTAAGAATATTTTCATTTCCCTCTCTAATATATTCAATTTTTTTTGCTAACTCTTTGACTATATGTATTCCAAGACCACCAATAGTAGCATTGTGAACACTCTGTTTGGTATCAGCTTCTATAGTAGTAGGATCAAATTCTATTCCACTATCTTTAAATATTATTAAAATATCACCATTCAAAATAGAAAGTTCAATTGAAAACTCCCCTTTTTCTTTGTCAGGATAAGCATAGGAGCAGATATTAACAATGATTTCTTCTGCAATAAGTTGTAAATTGAATAATGTTTTAGGAGGGATACTGTATTTTTCTGCAAATTCTTCTATTAAGGAAATTACTTTTGCTAATGAATCTTTTTTAGCTGGAAGGGTAATTTTAAAATTTTTCAATTAAAGAACCTCTAACACCTTTTTAATGCTAATACAGTCATATCATCAGATTGAGGCATACCTTTTGAAAATTTGAAAATCTCCTGATTAATCATTTTTACCAGTTCTTCAGATGAGGAAAAATTAATGGATTTTAAAAGCGATTCTAATCTTTGAAAACCAAATAGCTCTTCATTTATATTAAATGCCTCTGTTATGCCATCTGTGTAAAAAACAATGGTGTCATTATGTGATAATGTTAATTGAAAATCTGAATATTTAGCATTTTCATCAACACCTATAACTATTCCCACAGGCAATTCTGCTTTTATCAAATCTCTATTCATAGATAAAATATATGGTGGTAAATGGCCTGCATTGGTGTAAAACATTTCACCTGTTTTAATATTGTATATTCCACAAATTAATGTAACAAAAGTCATACTGTCATTTATTAATAAAATTTCTTTGTTCATTTTTGTGGCAATTTCTGATGGGGTTTTGCATATAGGAGCCATTGCTCTAAAAAAAGTTATTGTTGTGGACATAAATAATGCTGCTGGCACACCTTTGCCAGAAACATCACCAATAATAAAAAACAGTTTATCATCTAAAATAAAATAATCGTATAAATCACCACCAACCTCTTTTGCTGGATACATTGATGCATAGAGATCAATATACTCTGTTTTATTTGTAAGAGGTTTGGGAAGAAACCCCATTTGAATATTATGTGCAATTTTAAGCTCACTCTCAATTTTCTCTTTTGCTGCTGTTGTCTCTTTTAAGTTGACAATGTAGGACTCTAACTTCTTCTCCATAATGTTAAAAGATTTTGCAAGCCTGCCAATTTCATCTTTTCGCTTAATTATATCTTGCAAAATATTTTCAATACCAGCTTTGTAATTTAAATCTTCGTCAATAATGTTTTCAGCATATTTTGATAATCTCATAATTGGATCAGACAATTGATTGGCTACCCAGATTCCAGATAAAATGGATAGTGTGAATAGAATCAAACCAATTAAAATGCAGGTTATTAAGTTTTCATTTAATTTTCTATGAACATCATTTATATTTATATCACAGCCAAGATAATATTTATTCCCCTTTTTTGTCCATTGAGGAATGTAGATAGTCATGAAATGTCCATATTTAATATCTCCCTCTTCAATTATCATTGGTTTAACAGCTTTGGCAGTTTTTTGAGTTATTTCAGGATTAAAGGTGTATTCAGTAAAGTATCTGTCATAACTCTTATTTTTCAACTCTTTATCAGTAGCAGATGTAGCAGTAAAATATTTTTTGCCATTTATGATTACAAATGTGTACAGGTAGTAAACATTTATTTTTTTTGCATAATTTGTGAGTCTATATAAATATTTCATATATTCCTTATTTGAAATTGCATTTTTATTTTTTGCCCTATCAAAGTAGTCTTGAGGTATAATTTCCTCTATTGCATATGCTGCTGTTTTAAGTTTATCACCGATTTCTTTTAATACCATCTTTTTTTGAATATGGTAGAAGATAACTGTAAATGCAGTGGTGAAAATAAAACTTATAAGTGTAACAAGAATGGCTGCTTTGACTTTCAGGCTCAATTTTATTCCTCTACAATACTTCGGGCTTCTTCAATAGTTGGCACTATTTTTAACATTTGAGTAAAACCTGTCATTTCAAAAATTTCAAAAATATGCTTTTGCAGGCAGCATAAGATAAATTTACCATTTTGAGATTTTGCCTCTTTTGCACCAATAAGGATAGATCTCAATCCTGCACTGCTTATATAATTAACATTTTCAAAATTTATAATAACATTGCTCTGTTTAGCTAATAGTTCTTTTAATAAATTTGTAAACTCATCAGCATTGGTAGCATCAATTTTACCTTCGGGACTTGCAATAATATATCTCTCTTTTGTTTCATATGGTAAATTCATTCACCCCTCCTTTTAAATAGAATATTTTAAGAGCTTTGCACAATAAAAAATAGTAAAATTAAAAAAATAAATAGCTGTAATGTATCTTTTCCTTCACCTTGCTCAGGAGCAGAATGACTTTTTGGTGTCATTCTAA
>CAZIZE010000085.1:0-61942 GCA_964543655.1 uncultured bacterium | reverse complement strand
GGAGCAGGGGGTCGGGGGTTCAAATCCCTCTGCCCCGATTAAAAATAATTGTTTTAATGTCTGTACAACTCTTTCCCCTATGCTCTTTCCCAATAAAAATTATCAAAATTTATAAAGCAACAGATTTTACCGGTTAATGCTTAAAAAATAATTGCTTTAATTAAACATCTTGAATTTGAGTGTATTTGGATATTTGCCATTATATCAAAATTGATTCTAAAATTTTAATTTGATATTGTTTATTTACATTAAAAATGTTATAAAATTTTTATGAATAGTGATTTTTATAAAAGAGTGTATGGCCTTACAGGCTCAATAGCTTGCGGTAAAACTTTTGTTGCAAATATCTTTAAAAATTTTGGAATAGAAGTACTTGACCTTGATAATGTTAGTAGAGAGGTTGTTAAAAAAGGAGAAAAAGGTCTTGAGCTAATAATTGATACTTTTGGAGATGAATACCTTACAAAGAGCGGGGAGCTTGATAGGAAAAAGCTTGGCCATTTGATTTTCAGAAAAAGGTCTGCCAAAAGGAAGCTGGAATCTATTTTGCACCCATTAATATTTGAAAAAGAGAGAGAATTTGTTAGAAAATATAGAGAGAAATGTGGTTTTTTGCCGCTTATAATTGATGCTGCACTGATGATTGAATCTAAAAGCTACAAAAGGTATGAAAAAATCATTGTAGTTTATGTTCCTGAAAATATACAGATTGATAGATTAATGCAGAGGGATAATATAACATACAATGAAGCATTGCTTAAAATTAGAAGTCAAATGTCAATTGAAGAGAAAATCAAATATGCTGATTTTATAATAGATAACTCAAATGGTTACAATTTTACAAAAGAGCAAGTTAAAAGTATTGTGGAGGTTTTGTAATGATAATTGATGTTCATACCCACATTTTTCCAGAAGAAATAATTTTGAATAGAGAAAAATTTTTTAAAGGAGAAAATGAATTTAAATCAATTTATGAAAATAGCAATGCTAAAATGATAACAGCTGATGAATTAATTGAGCAAATGAATGAAAATGGAATTGATAAATCTGTTGTTTTTGGATTCCCCTGGAATAATATTAATTTTGCAAAAATCAACAATGACTATATAATTGAAGCAGTTAAAAAATTTCCCAATAGATTAATAGGTTTTTCTTGTCTTAATCCCTTAAGTAGTGGAGCATTATATGAGGTTGAAAGATGTTTTAATTCAGGATTAAAAGGGGTAGGCGAAATAGCGTTTTACCATGATGATATTAATGAAAAGATTATTAAAGGCCTGGAAGATATTATGCTAATTTGTAAACAGCACAACTTTCCATTTATGCTGCATACCAATGAGCCAGTTGGTCATGAATATCCCGGAAAAGCAGATATGAAGCTTAAAAGCATATACAATTTTATCAAATGTTATCAGGAAAATAATATAATTTTAGCTCATCTTGGAGGTGGAATATTTTTTTATAAAATAATGAAAAAAGAAGTATCAGACGTATTAAAGAATGTTTATTATGATACTGCTGCTGTCCCATTTTTATACAAGAATCAAATTTATGCAGAATCATTAAAATATGCTGGTGAAGATAAGGTTTTATTTGGTAGTGATTATCCATTGATTAATCCTAAAAGATATTTTAAAGATATTAGTAGTGAGTTAAATGATACAATTTTAAAAGATAAGCTAATAGGAAAAAATGCAAAAAAACTGCTTTTAATTGGTTAATGGTTTTGAGTTTTTAATAAATTTTTTCAAATCAATTAAAATATGCTTTACTTCACCTTTTTTCCCATTTAAAGGGTATTTCTGATTATTTATAAATATTTTCAGGTTTGCAGCATTTCCAATATCTATTTTAATAAATTTCTGAGCATCAATGTTAATAGTTTTACTTTGCAGAAAAAAGGTCTTATGCGTCTTATTGTCTGCATTTATCCTCACCCACACTCTTGCAAGGGGCTGCAATGTTATAACATAAGTTTTGTTATCTTCCCGGGTTACTTTCTCTATAATATTTTTGTTTAATTTTTCGCTAATATTATCAATCTTTTGGGATATATTATTTATAAGTGCTTTTGTTTTATTGTCAATAATAGCGATTTTCTCTTTTTTGGCAGGGAGTTTCTTGGGAATAATTTTACTAACTGGCTTTGGAACTTCTTTTATATTTAAAGAAGATTTATTGGTAATATTCTCTTTTGTTTTGTTCTGAAAAAATATAATAATTATAAAAAGTAACAGGAGAATAAGGAGTATTAAGCAAATTATTGCTTTAAAGTTGGTTCTGTTGCCATTGATATTTAAAAGAGGTTCATATTTAAATTCTTCATCAACTTTATTTTCAAATGATATATTTTTATAGAGGGAGATTAATTCATCTGTTTCAAGATTAAAAAATCTTTCCAGTTCTTTAAGATAACCTCTTGCATAAACAGATGGTGGAAAATTTGCATAATCGCCATTTTTTAATAAATTGAGGAATTTTTTTGGAATTTTTGTGCTCTCACTAATCTCTTCAATGGCTATCTTTTTTTCATTTAATAAATTATTGAAATATTCGTGTAATTCCATAATTTTACCAGAGTTTCTTTTCCTTTAAAAATATTTTTGCTTTTGAGCCCCAGATATTATCAGGAAATTCCCTTACAATCTGCATCATATAATAACGAGCCTGCTGAATATTCTTTTTGTTATAATAATCCAGGCCCATTAGATAGTAAACAGCAGGTGATTTGGGTACAATAAAGAGACATTTTTTACAATATTTAATTGATTCATCATACTCTTTTAAATTGTAATGTAAAAGCGCAAGATTGTATAGTGCATTTTCAGGAAAAAGATATGATGTATCTTTTAAAACCTTTTTGAACTCCTCAATAGCTTTTCTATACTGCTTTTTTTTGGCATAAATTGCACCTAAAGTATTATGTGCATCTGTAATTTTATCATTTAATTTTAAGCATTTCAAAAGATACTTTTCAGCAAGCTCAAGATTGTTTTGAGAATATTCAATTAAACCAAGATAGTAATATGAACCAACAAGATTGTAATGGTACTGGATAGCTTTCAAAAAATTAATCTTAGCAAGTTCGTAATTTTTAATCCCAAGATAAGCAATTGCAGAGCTGTAATAATTTTCTCCAGAATTGGAAGTTTCAATATTATTGGAGGTATTATTTGATGAGTTTTCAACAGTAGCACATGCTGAAAAAAGCAGAATAAATAAAAGGGAGATGAAAACTTTTTTTCTCATTTTAAAATAGTCAAACCTTTCTGGTATGGAAATATTGCAATATTTTCTATATTATTTTTTGCAAAAAAAGTAAATAGTTTCTTGATACTATTTTTCTTAATTAATTTATTTGTATACCAGTCAAACACCTGAATCTTAAAAATAATTTTTTTACCATTAGAAAAATGATGATAATTTTTTATTAATTTTGCAATAAATTCAAATGTTTGCTTGTTATTCAACTTTAATTCTTTGCTTATCTGTTTCTGATAAAGCATAACTGTAAAATAGGTTATAGGAATTGATTTTAAAGATTTAAGATTATACGAATACCATAGCATTGAGAGCTCTGGCCTGTAAAGTGCTTCATAATTGATATTCATAAAAAAATTTATATTTTTTTTTCTGCATGCTGAGATTAACTTTGTTAAAAAATAATCTATCTGTTCTGATTTAAATTGATTCCATTTATCCAAATTTTTATTACGAAAAATTAAGTATCTTTTTGAAACATTTCCATATAGAAATGATTTTATATTTTTATTTGAAAGCAAAATCCCTGTTTTTCGATAAAATTTTTTAATAGCATTCTTATTAAAATCTTCATCAGCCAAGATTTTTAAGTCATCTTGCAAGAGTATTCCATCAATATTATTTTTTATTAAATCTTTGTAAATGTTTATTATAAAATGAATATTTTTTTCATTGAAAAATGATAAACCCTTTGAAGGTACAATTTTATTTTTATCAAAGTCATACTTGAAAACTCTTCTATTTAATTTGATTTTTCCAAAATCAAGGTAACGGGTAGTTAGCCAGGCTACTATTTTTAAATTATGTTTATGACAAAGTTTGATAATTGCAGGAAGAATATTATATACAATGGGACAATATTTTGTTTTGAAATAAACACCAGACCTGCTTAAAATTTTATTTTTAGGGATAAAGGGATAGATTCTATCTCCTTTATTGTTAAAAACTCTAAATATTACAGTATTGTAGCCATTGGCTTTTATTTTTGAAAATTCTTTGTCTAATTCTTTGAAATTTTTACATCTAATATATGAAATTTGCACTGCTTTAATAGCAGATAGTAGATTAGTTGAGTATATCAATAAGATTGATAATATTAGAAAGCTGGACAACCTGAATCTTTTCACTATATTCTCCATTAAATTTTTGTTTTGGAGCAAAAATTTTTTTAAAACCTAATTTTAAAGCTTCATTAATCCTCTGATTGTAGAATGATGATTTTCTAATTTCTCCATTTAAACCAACTTCTCCAAAGCAAGCCCAATTTGTATCGATTTTCTTATTTAAAAAAGAAGATAGTATTGAGAAAATAACAGCAAGATCAACAGCCGGGTCATTTAGCCTAATACCACCTGGTACGTTAATAAATACATCATTAGAGTAAAGTTGTAAACCAAGATGTTTTTCTGCAATTGTAATTAATAAGTTTAACCTATTGGGATCAATGCCTTGGGCGCTTCTTCTTGGCATAGAATAAGAAGTTGAGGCAACAAGAGCCTGTATTTCTATTAAAAAGATTCTTGTTCCTTCAACAAGTGGGAAAATAATTGAACCAATGTTCTCGCTACTTCTATTTTCAATAAAAATATTTGAAGGGTCCTTTAATTCATGGAGACCCTCTGCACTCATTTCAAAAATTGCAATTTCATTTATATTGCCAAATCTATTTTTTAATGACCTTATTATTCTGTAAGTTGTTGATGTTTCTGATTCAAAATATAGAACAGTATCAACCATATGTTCTAAAATTTTGGGACCTGCAATGGAGCCTTCTTTTGTTATATGCCCGATAATAATTAAAACTATCCCTTTTGATTTTGCAAATTCAATTAATAAATTGCAACATTCTTTTATCTGGGAAATACTGCCAGGTATTGAAGAAATATTGTCTGAATAAATAGTCTGTATAGAATCAATTACAAGGAATTTGGGGTTTAAATTCTCTATTTTTGTAAGAGCAGAGTTAATCTCATTGCTGTTTACAATGTAAATGTTATCATTGGATATGTTTAACCTGTTTGTCCTGATTTTAATCTGGTTAAGTGATTCTTCTGCTGAAAGATAAACACTTAAATTATGACTATCTGAAACATTGTCTAATATTTGAGTAATTAATGTAGATTTTCCAATTCCCGGGCTTCCTCCTAACAGAATAACCTGTCCTGATATAAAACCACCGCCAATTACTTTATCAAATTCACTGAATTTACTTGAAATTCTTTTTTGTTGCTCAAGTTTAATATTAGATATTGGAACAGCTTTAACATTTTCTATATTTTTTATTTCTTTTTTATTTATAACAGTAAAATCTTCTACAAAAGAATTCCATGCTCCGCAATCAGGGCACTTGCCAAGCCATTTTTTTGAAATGTATCCACAATGTTGACATTGATATGCAATGCTTTTATTTTTCAACTGTGCTATTATCTTTCTTTATTTTCTTTTTCTTTATTTTATCCTCTAAATAAAAATTTTTTTTGGTTTTGTCAAATTCAAAGGTTAAATTATTTGGAATAAGATACACATTGCCATTTTCAAGCCTTACATAGCAGCCATTACCATCAGGAGTAAATTTGCCTATCCATAATTTTATTTTTTTCTTACCTTGAGTTATTATAACTTTAATAGCATTTTTGTCATCAACCTGAAAGTTTGGGTAGTTTTCCTTTTTTGAAGAAATTACATTTTTAAAATCAACCTTTTTTAACAAATTTATTAAATATTCAATTTTATATTTATTGCATTCAACTCCATTAACACTCCACTTACCACTTTTATCTTTTTTTAATGTAAATGGTTTTTTCTCAACATAAGTTTTAAGAGTAATTGATGTTATTTGAGGAAAATTTAAATTTTTAAAAACATAATTATGCTGTTCTTTTATCTCTTCTTCTTTTTTATTAGTGAAATATAAAAAACCTGCTGCAATAACAAGTAACAGAAAAATAATTATATTTCTCTTATTCATAATCAACCTCCACTACTATATACTAATTGTTTCTCCTTTTGATTTTTATAAAAATGCCAAGGAGTATCAACAATATTGGCATTAAGATTATATTTAATAATTTCACAAAAAGTTTTGTTGATTCAGATGTTTCTCTTAATAATCTCAATTTTATGCCTTTGCTTCTTATGTTTATTAAACCGCTGTTGTCTGTACACCAGTCAAGCATGTTCATAAAAAATGAAGCCATTGTTTTGTCTATTAAAGGATTTTTAATAAAGTCTGAATCACCAATAACAATAATCCTTGCATGGTTAGTATGATTTTTAAAATTTTTCTTGATTTTGTTAATGTCAAAAATTTCATATTTTTCTTTATTTTTCTTTTTAGCAAGATCTTTATCTTTTAAAACATTTAAGTCAACTCCCTTATATGCGCTGTTTAATTTCCCTGTGATTATAACTCCTCCAATATATTGTTTACCTGAGTTAAATTCACTGAGCTTAAAGTCTTGATATGGGTCAATATTGTATGGTTCTTTTTCAAGAAAACTTTTTTTGCTGCTTCTAAATAGATAATCTATTTTTTGAGTGGTAACATTATCCTTTAAAATATCAATCTTATTTATTAATGGGAAGTATAGTGCATCAAAATCAGCGAGAAATGGATATTTTTTATTAATATCAGTAAAAACAGGGTAAAATGGATAATTTATAGTATTTGTAATAAGAAAATTGTTAACCTTTCTTTCAAGTGCAATTCTCTGATTTCTCAAATCTGCAATAAGGTCAGGTGATACTTTTACTCCATATTTTACAAGCAGTTTGTTGATATTGGTTGGATTTATAGATGCTCTCATTAAGGTAAAATTTGTATTTGTCATATCAATAAGGAATATAACAGGCTTACCTTTCATTATAAATTGGTCAATTTGATACAAAGTCCATTGACTCATCTTCATTCTTGGGTCAACAATTACGAGCGCATCAACAGCATCTTGAATATTGAGGTATTTTACAAGTCTAATTGTCTCAACATCCATATAACTTCTCAAGCTTTGAGTTATTTTGGTAAGTTCCACCTCTGGAATTGCAGTACCACCAGCACTTAATAAACCTATTACAGGTAATTTTTTTGCTGTTAATTTTTTGATTATTTTAGATATGTTGTATTCAAGGTTTCTTACATTTTTCAGAACAGGAATAACCTCTTTTTTATCTTGATAATAGAAGACTACTCCCATATAGATATTTTTTACTTCAAATTTATCTTTGCTGATACCAGTAATTTGAACAGAAGGTATTCCAAGAGCAGGTAATTTATTTTTCCACTCAGGTGAACTATCAGGATTTATAAATTCAAATTTAATTTTGCCATTTGAATAAGATCTATACTCTTCAAGTAAATCTTTTAGATAACGTTTATTAATTTCATAATTTTCAGGTAAATTACTGCTGAAGAAACATTTTACAATAAGGTTATCATTAATTTTTTTTATAAGCTTTATACTTGCATCGCTTAAAGAGTAAATTTTATTTTGAGTTAGGTCAATTTTAAAATGATACTTATTCCCAAGAATATTTACAATAACAAGCAATGCCAAAATTATAATAAGGGACACAAAAGAATTAAATGCACCTAATTTTTTCTTATCCATTCCAATGTCTCCTTTCTAATGAGTATAGTGTAATTGAGAGAAAAGCTATAATAACAGAGAAAAAGTAGACCAGATCAGAAGAATCAATAACCCCTTTTATTATGTTATTAAAATGTGGCATCACTGCTATTTGGTGAAGTACCAGAGCTATTGGGTCAGGGAGAAATATTAGAAATTTATCAACAATGAAAAAGAAAAAGAGTATTAAAAAAGTGATAATAAATGATATAACCTGACTTGATGTATATGATGATACTGCAACTCCAATTGATATATATGCAGCTGCAAGTAAAATAACACCAATATATTGAGCAATTATCTGTCCAGTATCAGGATTGCCAAGGACTATAATGGTAATTGGGTAGCTGATGGTAAATAAAAGTATTATTAAAGTTAGGAATAGAGCTGATAAGAATTTACCCAAAATTAAGTCCCAATCAGTTAAAGGCATAGTAAATAAAAGCTCAATAGTACCTTGCTTTTTCTCTTCTGCAAATGAACCCATAGTTATTGCAGGGATAAAAAATAGGAATAAAAATGGCATTAATTCAATCACTGTCCTCAAATTAGCAAGTCCAACGAGAAAAAGGTTGGACACAAAAAACCAGCCTGATATAAAAAGAAAAACAACACCTACAATATAGGCAGCTGGTGAATTGAAATAGCTTTTTATCTCTTTATTAGCAATGGTGAAACTTTTCATGAGCAAACTCCTTTTACTATTTAATTCTGAGTAAGATTTTTGAAAATATCTTCAAGAGAATATTCTATTTTTTTAAATTCATAAATTATAAAACTATTTTTAACGCAAAAATCAAATATCTTTTCTCTAATGCTATTTTCGGGGATTGTGTTAATTGTTGCTGATAAAATATTTTCTTCAATATTTGATAGTTTTATAATTTCCTGAACTCCTTCAATCTCTTTTAAATTTTCAAATTTATCCAATGATGTTGCTTTTACAGTAAGGACAAATTCCCAGAAATCTTGATTTTTTTTGCTAAGCTCCTCTTTAGTCCCGTCTGCAACCACTTTGCCTTTATTTATAATAATAATTCTGTTGCAGGTATATTCAACTTCATGCAAAATATGTGTACTTAAAATAACAGTCTTTTCTTTACCTAATTTTTTTATTAATTCCCTGATTTCAATTATCTGGTTTGGGTCAAGGCCTGAGGTTGGTTCATCAAGAATAAGTATAGGTGGGTCTGTAATTATTGCTTGAGCAATTCCCACTCTCTGTTTGTAACCTTTGGAAAGGTTACCAATTTTTCTATCTATTACAGCTTCTAATCCACATTTAGCAATAACATCAGTCATTCGTGAATTAATCTGCTCAGATGAAAGATTTTTAAGTTTACCAATGTAGAATAGATAATCACTTACTTTCATGTCATAGTAAAGTGGATTACTCTCAGGAAGGTAGCCAATGAGCTTTTTTATCTCTATTGGATTTTCATATATGTCATAACCTGAAATTTTCACATCACCTGTAGTTGGCCTCATAAAGCAGGTGAGAATTTTCATTGTAGTTGTTTTGCCGGCGCCATTAGGCCCGAGGAAGCCTATTATTTCACCTTTGTCAATTTTAAAAGAGATGTTATCAATAGCAGCAATGTCTCCATAAAGTTTTGAAAGGCTATTTACTTCAATCATAGTTACCTCCGATGCTGTATTAGAAAAGCGATATACAATATAAACAGAAAAATTATTTTGACAAGTATTTTTTTGTTAAATTTCTTTAATTTGAAAGTTGCCATTAAATACAAATAGAAAAATTAATTGAATTATTGCTATGATTTTGATAAATGATTGTTATGAAAAAAATTATAATCATTTTTATTCTCATAAATATTTTGTTTATATCTTCTTTCAAGCTATATTTAAAAGCAGATAATAGTAGTTACAATCTTGGATTTGAAGCAGGTGTTAAATTTTGTAAAGAGCATCCTTCTGATTGCGGCTTAAATATAGACAATAATCAATGTGGAAATTACGATTTTTCAAAATCAATTTTATCAATCCCATGTGTTAATATTAACAATAAACAATATTGGTTAGATTTACAGTTACAGCAAAAAAACAATAACATTAGTTTTACATTAAACGATTTTGGTGGAGTATCTCAACCACTATCATTAACCATTTTACATGTTAATGACACACATTCACATATTGAACCTGTTTATACCAAAATTAAAATAGATGGTGATAATTATACTTATGTTGAAGCTGGGGGATATGCCCGAATAGCCAAATATGTAAATGAAATAAAAAATAACTCCCAAAATGTTCTATTTCTTCATGCAGGTGATGCAGTGCAAGGTACTCTTTTTTACACAGAGTTTAAGGGTCGAGCTGGTGTTGAGGTAATGAATATGATGAATATAGATGCATTTGTACCCGGGAATCATGAATTTGACAATGGAGCTGAAGTTTTTGCAAATGACTTTGTTGATTATGCTAAATTTCCTATTGTTTGTGCTGATATTGATTTTTCACAAATTTCTATATTAAAAAAGAAAATTAAACCTTACATTATAAAAAAAATCCATAATGAGAGTATTGCTATAGTTGGGATTGATACTGATGCAACAAAGTATATCTCTAATCCAGGTAACAAGGTAACATTTAAAGATTATATAGAAAGTGCAAAGAAGATAGTTAATGAGTTGCAATCTGAAGGTATTAATAAAATAATTTTTTTAACGCATCTTGGCTACAATGTGGATAAACAATTGGCAAAAGAGGTTGAAGATATAGATATTATTGTAGGTGGCCATTCACATACCCCTCTTGGAAATTTGAAAAGGATAGGGCTTAACAGCAAAGGAAATTATCCTACAGTTATTGAAAATCATGGAAAAATAGTATTAGTAGTTACTGCATATAAGTGGGGGTTATTTGTTGGCAATTTAAAAGTAAAATTTGATTCAAAAGGTGTAATAATAAAAAATTCTTGGAAAGATTCCTTGCCAGTTATGTTAATTGGGGATAAATTTATGGAAAAAGATAGTAGTGGAAATAAAAAAGAGGTTTCTTATAATAGAAAAGAGGAATTGCTTAATTATGTTAAAAACAACCCCATGTTGAAAGTTGAAGGAAAAGATATTGATGTTGAAAATTTAGTTGAGCAATTTACACCAGCAATTGAAAAATTAAAGCATGATGTTGTTGGAAAAGCTTCAGCTGATTTAATTCATGTTAGACTCCCTGGTGAGAAAGATTCAGATTCTAATAAAATATTGAAATATGGCTCTATGCTTGCACCTCTTGTTGCAGAGAGTATGTTGGAAAAAGCAGAAAAAGATGGTGGTGCAGAACTTGCAATTCAAAATGCAGGTGGAGTTAGAAGAAGCCTTTATAAAGGTGATATTACTGTTGGTGATATTTATGAAGTTCTCCCCTTTGGGAATACTCTGGTTGTTATTGATATGAAAGGTAGTGAGATAAAAGATACCCTTGAAAGTGCAATAGATAGATCATTAATTAAGCATACAAATAGTGGTGCGTTTCCATATCTTGCAGGTGCAAGAATGTTTCTCGACATTACAAAGCCAAAAGGTGAAAGAATTGTAAAATTGGAAATTAAGCAGAATAATAATTGGAATGAAATTTTGCCAAATAAAACGTATAGAATTGTAACTCATAGCTACCTTGCATCTGGTGGTGATTATTACAATGAATTGAAAAATGCAAAGGGTTTTAGAGAGGATCTTGGTTTTATTGATGCAGAAGTATTTATGGAGTATGTAAAACAAAAGGGCACCATATCTCCTGTATCAGTAGAAAACGAGCCTATTCAATTTGTTAATAAAGAGAATTTAGCTGGTGATAATTAAGATAAATGAGAGGTGAAATATGTGTGGAATAGTAGGTTATTCTGGTTCAAAACCAGCAGATTATATAATTTTAAACTCTTTGAAAAAACTTGAATATAGAGGTTATGATTCTGCAGGTATATCTTTAATTCTTGATAATGGGGAACTATTTACAGAAAAGGAAAAGGGGAAAATTGTTCAGCTTGAAAATCTACTTTTTAGAAATAAACAGAGATTGTTCAGCACATGCGGTATAGGTCATACTCGTTGGGCAACTCATGGAGAGCCATCTAAAATCAATTCTCATCCTCATCTTGATTGTAATGGAAAGATTTCAGTTGTTCATAATGGTATAATTGAAAATTATGCAAATTTAAAAGAAGAATTAATTGAGAGAGGTCATATTTTTAAATCTTCAACAGATACAGAGGTTATACCACATATTTTAGAAGAGGAGTTAAAAAGTTCCAATGATGTTTTAACTGCAATTAATAACACTATAAATAAATTACAGGGGGCATATGCTCTTTCAATTTTAATAAATGAAAAAGAGCCATATTTAATTGGTATTAGAAAAGGTAGCCCATTAATTATGGGGATAGGTGATAATGAGTATTTTTTGGCTTCAGATATCCCAGCATTTCTCGATTACACTAAAAAGGTAATATTTTTAAATGATAATGAAATAGTAATAATTAAAGATAATGAGTTTGATATATTTTTCCAGAATAGAAAAATTAATAAAGATATTGTGGAGATAGAGTGGGATGCTACACAGGCTAAAAAAGGTGGCTATAAACATTATATGTTAAAAGAGATTAATGAGCAACCAGAAGCTGTGAAAAATACTTTTCTTGATAAAGTTGACTTTGTTAATTTATCAATTAATTTTAATGAATTTGATGGGCATATAATAGATTTATTAAAAAAAGAGTCATCAATTACAATTACAGCATGTGGCACTTCCTGGCATGCAGGATTAATTGGGAAATTTTTAATTGAATCTTTAAGTGATTTCACAGTTGAAGTTGATTATGCATCTGAGTTAAGATACAGAGATAAAATTATAAAGAAAGATTCTTTGCTTATATCAGTTTCTCAGTCTGGAGAAACAGCTGATACACTTGAGGTAATAAGGCGTTTTAGAAAAAGCAATGCTACTATTTTAAGTATTTGCAATGTGTTGGGTAGCTCTGTTTCAAGGGAATCTGATTATACAATTTACACTCATGCTGGTCCCGAGATTAGTGTTGCATCTACCAAAGCGTTTACTACTCAGGTAATGGTGTTTTACCTTCTTGCTCTATATATTGGTAAATTGAGAGGATGTTTAAATGACACTAAATTTTTGCAATGTTTAAATGAGTTAAAAATTCTTACAGGGAAGATTGAAAAAGCTTTAAAAATAGCTCCTCAAATAGAAAAGATTGCACCAGAATTGTCAAAATATGCTAATTTCCTTTTTCTTGGTAGAGGTATCAATTATCCAGTTGCACTTGAAGGTGCATTAAAACTTAAAGAGATTTCCTATATTCATGCAGAAGGTTATCCTGGTGGTGAAATGAAGCATGGTCCTCTTGCACTTATTGATGAAAATTTTCCATCTGTTATCCTTTTGCCAAAAGATGAATTGTATGAAAAAATGTTTGGTAATTTAAATGAAATTAAATCAAGAAGAGGAAAAACTGTAGTATTTACCTCAGAAAATAATGATGATGAACATTTAAAACAATTTGGTGATTATATATTTAAATTGCCAGAGAGTAGCTCATTTTTACAACCAATAATTTATGCAATACCTATGCAACTGTTTAGTTATTATATTGCTGATTTTAAAGGATGTGACATTGATCAGCCACGAAATCTTGCAAAGTCAGTGACAGTGGAATAAAAATATTAAATTTTTAAGAAATTTTAATGAACTTTATTGACATAGTATATTTGCTATGTTAATAAGGCTGGCTTTAATCAGAAAAGTGTTTATTGTTTTTGGAGATAATTAATGGCAGAAGATAAAATTAAATTAACATTACCAGATAATTCAGAAATTGAAGTAGCCAAAGGCACTACTGGTGCTGAAATAGCTAAAAATATTAATAAAAAATTATTTAAAAAGTCGATATGTTATAAAATTAATAACACAATATACGACTTAAATGATCCAGTTAAAACTTCAGGACATTTAGAATTTATTACAGAAGAGTCAGAAGAGGCTCTTGAAATTTTGCGACATTCTGCTGCTCATATTATGGCACAGGCAGTTAAAGAGCTTTTTCCTGAAGCTAAAGTTACAATTGGACCAGCAATAGATAAGGGTTTTTATTACGATTTTGATTATGAAAAAGGGTTTACTCCTGATGATTTGAAAAAAATAGAAAAGAAAATGGATTATATTATTAAACAGAATGTCCCATTTTCCAAAAAAATTGTTTCAAGAGAGGAAGCAATAGAGTTTTTTAAAAATCAGGGAGAAGATTTTAAAGTTGAAATTATACAAGAATTGCCAGAAAATGAAATTATCAAATTATACACCCAGGGAAGTTTTACTGATCTTTGCCGAGGACCACATATCCCAACTACAGGTAAAGTGAAAGCTTTTAAATTATTAAACGTTGCTGGTGCCTACTGGCGTGGAGACGAGAAAAATAAAATGCTCCAGAGGATATATGGCACAGCATTTTTTTCTAAGGATGCTTTAAAAGAGTATCTTAACTTCCTTGAAGAAGCCAAGAAAAGGGATCATAGACGACTTGGTAAGGAGCTTGACCTATTTAGTATTAATGAAGAAGCTGGTGCAGGATTTATAATTTGGCATCCAAAAGGGACCTTGCTAAGAATGGCTATTGAAGATTGGGAGAAGAAGGAGCATCTTAAAAGAGGTTATGAAATAGTTATGGGTCCTCAGATATTGAAATTGGATCTGTGGAAAAGGTCCGGGCATTATGAAAATTATAGAGAAAATATGTATTTTACCAAAATTGATAATGAAGAGTATGGCATTAAGCCAATGAACTGCATTGCTCATATGCTCATATACAAATCTAAACTTAGAAGTTACAGGGATCTTCCTGTGAGACTTTTTGAGCTTGGCACTGTTTACAGACATGAAAAATCAGGTGTATTACATGGGTTGTTAAGAGTAAGAGGTTTTACTCAGGATGATGCTCATATAATTTGTACTCCAGAGCAGTTAAATGATGAAATAACCAATATAATTACATTTGTTAAAGATGTAATGGATATTTTTGGTTTTTCATATTCAATGGAAGTTAGCACAAGGCCGGAAAAGTCTATTGGTACAGATGAAGATTGGGAAAGGGCAACAAATGCACTTTTTAAAGCATTAAAAACAAATAACCTTGATTATGACATAAATGAAGGTGATGGTGCTTTTTATGGACCAAAAATAGATGTTAAGTTAAAAGATGCAATAGGAAGAGAGTGGCAATGTGCAACTATTCAGTGTGATTTTACTTTGCCTCAGAAATTTGATCTTACATATATTGGTGAAGATGGTTCAAAGCATAGGCCGGTAATGTTGCACAGGGTAATTCTTGGTTCAATAGAGAGATTTATTGGTGTTTTAATTGAGCATTTTGCAGGGGCTTTTCCTGTTTGGTTAGCGCCTACACAGGCAGTTGTTTTACCTGTTTCAGAAAAATATCTCAGTTATGCTGAAAAAATATATAGATTTTTAATTGAAAACAATATAAGAAGTGAAATAGATAGAAGAGGCGAAAAATTAGGATTCAAGATTAGAGAAGCACAGTTAAATAAAATTCCTTATATGATTATTGTTGGTGAAAAAGAGGAAGAGAATGACACTATCTCAGTGAGGAAAAGGACAAAAGAAGATTTAGGCTCAATTAAAAAAGAAGAGTTTTTAAATTTAATAAAAGAAGATATAAAAAATTTCAGGAGGTGGTAAAATAGCTAGACCGAGGCACTTTAAGAAAAGGTTTGAAGATGAAACACCAATAAATGAAAGAATCAGGGCAAAAGAGGTAAGAGTTATTGATAGTGATGGAACGCAGCTTGGTATTTTAAATATAAGAGATGCTATTAACAGGGCTATGGACCAGGGACTTGACCTTGTGGAAGTTGCACCCAATGCTGATCCACCAGTATGTAGAATTATGGATTATGGTAAGTATAAATATGAAAAGAATAAAAAAGCTAAAGCAGCTAAGAAAAAGCAGACAATCATTCAAATAAAAGAGATTAAATTAAGACCAAGAACAGATGAGCATGATTTTAATTTTAAAATGAAGCATATGATTAAATTTTTAAAAGAAGGCTCAAAAGTTAAGGTTAATATATTTTTAAGAGGTAGAGAAGTGGAAAATTCAGAAGGTGCTTTTAATTTGGTTGAAAGGATAAAAGAAGCAGTTGAAGAGTATGGTACTCTTGAAAATCGTCCAAAACTTGAAGGTAGAATTATAAACCTCATGTTTAGCCCAAAAAAATTTAAAAAAGGAGATAAATAATGCCAAAAATAAAAACCTGCAAAACAGCTGCAAAAAGATTTAAAAAGAGCGGCTCAGGAAAATTTATTAGAAACAAAGCTTTTAAGAGCCACATTCTTGAAAAAAAGAATGCTAAAAGAAAAAGAAGATTGTCAGGTACAACAGTAGTTGATAAAACAAATGCAAAGCAACTGAAAAGATTGTTACCTTATTTATAATGAGCTATTAAATTTGAAAAACAATTGTTGAAGAGGTAAAAAGATTTTAGCTTTTTACCTCTCTTTCTATTTTACTAAAAATTATTTAAGGAGGAAATAAATGCCAAGGGTAAAAAGGGGAGTGCATGCAAGAGCACGAAGAAAGAAAATTTTAAAATTAGCAAAAGGTTATAGAGGAGGAAGGAGCAAGCTTTATAAAGAAGCGTTAGTTACTGTATATAAAGCTCTTTCAAATGCATATAGAGATAGAAAGGTTAAGAAGAGAGAATTCAGAAAATTGTGGATTACAAGGATTAATGCAGGTGTTAGAGAATATGGGCTATCATACAGTAAGTTTATTAATGGCTTGAAAAAAGCTAATATAAATCTTGATAGAAAAATTTTAGCAGATATGTGTGTGAATGACCCTCAGGGTTTTGGAAAGCTTGTAGAGAAAGTAAAAGAGGTTCTTCCAGCATAAATTCTGGAGAAAAATTAAATGGAAAATAAATTAAAAGAGATAATAGAGCAGGCAAAAAAAGATTTAAAAGAGATTAATCTTAAAAATTTTAATCAGTTAAAGGCAAAATATCTTGGGAAAAAGGGTTTAATTACAGAGCAATTAAAACAGATTGCAAATTATCCTAAGGAGAAACGTGCTGAAATAGGGAAGCTGCTCAATCAATCTAAGAAAAAGATAGAAGATATTTTTAAAGAAACTTTTGAAAAATTAAAAGCAGAGGAAAAAATAAGAAAGCTACAAGCTGAAAAAATAGATATTTCTCTACCTGGTCGGGAAATTCCATTAGGTAATTTACATCCAATTACACTTATTTTAAATGAGATTGAAGAAGTTTTTAAACTGCTTGGTTTTGATATTGCTGAGGGACCTGAAGTAGAAACAGATTTTTACAATTTTCAGGCTCTAAATATCCCTAAAAACCATCCTGCAAGAGATATGCAGGATACATTTTATATTGATGAAGATATTGTTCTTAGAACTCACACATCACCTGTGCAAATTAGGGTTATGCAAAACAGTTCACCACCTGTGAAAATTATAGCACCAGGGAAGGTATATAGGTGTGACATGGATATGACTCATACACCAATGTTTCATCAGGTGGAAGGATTGCTTGTTGATGAGGGAATTAATTTTAAGCACTTAAAGGGAATTTTAGAATATTTTTTAAAATCAATATTTTACAAAAATATAGGTATAAGATTCAGACCAAGCTATTTCCCTTTTACAGAGCCAAGTGCAGAGGTTGATATTGAGTGTATCTTTTGCAAAGGTGATGGATGTAGAGTTTGTTCTGGTACAGGATGGCTTGAGATTCTTGGCTGTGGTATGGTTCATCCAGAAGTTTACAAATCTGTTGACTATGATTATGAGAAGTATCCTGGGTTTGCTTTTGGAATGGGTGTGGAAAGAATAGCTATGCTTAAGTATGGTATAAATGATCTCAGGCTCTTTTTTGGAAATGATTTAAGATTTTTGAAACAATTTTAAAGGGTTTAAAATGAAAATTACTTATAACTGGCTGAAAGAGTTTGTAAATATAGAATTGACTCCTGAGGAATTGGCTGAAAAGATAACTCTTGCAGGAATAGAGGTTGATTCAGTAGAAGAGCACAATTCTTTTATGAAAGACATAATAGTTGCAGAAATTGTTGAAATTTCCAAGGTGCCAAATTCTGATAAGTTATCACTTTGCAAGGTTAACACAGGTTCAGAGATTCTTGATATTGTGTGCGGTGCTAAAAATATGTCCATAGGTGATAAAGTTGCACTTGCTCAAATTGGAGCTGTGCTTCCTGGTGATTTTAAAATAAAAAAAAGTAAAATTAGAGGAGTTGTTTCATATGGAATGCTCTGTTCTGAACAGGAGCTTGGTTTTGCAGAAAAATCATCTGGCATAATGATCCTTGATAAAGCTCTTAAAATTGGCGAATCTATTGGAGACGCACTTGCACTTTTTGATTATGTAATTGATTATGAGATTACTCCAAACAGAGGAGATTGTCTTTCTGTTATTGGAATTGCAAGAGAAATTTCAGCAATTACTGGAGAGCCTATTAAGTTGCCTGATGTAGATATTGAAGAGATTAATGAAGATATAAATAAATATATTAGTGTAGAAATTTTAAATCCAGAACTTTGCCCAAGATACACAGCAAGGTTAATTAAAGATATTACCATTGGAGAGTCTCCATTATGGTTAAAAAATAGATTAATAGCAGTAGGTTTGAGGCCTATTTATAACATAGTTGATATAACAAATTATGTTATGTATGAGTTAGGTCAGCCACTTCATGCATTTGACTATTCATTTATTGAAGATAAAAAAATTATTGTTAAAACTGCTGAAAAAGGAATGAAATTTAAAACCCTTGACAGCAAAGAGCATGAACTACAGGAATATAATTTATTAATTTGTGATGGTAGAAAGCCTGTTGCACTTGCAGGGATAATGGGTGGTGAAAATTCTGAGGTTTTACCAACAACAAAAGATGTATTATTAGAAGCTGCTTTTTTTAATCCTTTAAATATTAGAAAAAGTGCCAAAACTTTAAATATTCAAACAGATGCAGCATATAGATTTGAAAGAAGCATTGATATTGAAAATGTGCCATTTGCATCTAAGAGAGCCTCTTACCTGATGGCAAAATTGGCAGATGGGAAGGTTGTTAAAGGTGTTGTTGATGCATATCCTTTAAAAAGAGAAGAAAAGAAAGTTAGTTTAAGAAAAGAGAGGTTGTGGAGTTTTTCTGGTGAATGTATAGACTTTGAAAATGCAAAAGGAATTCTTAAAAATTTAGGTTTTAAAATAGTTGATAATAGTGACAATAAAGTATCTCTGCTTGTTCCAAGTTTTAGAAATGATATTTTTCAAGAAGTTGATCTTATTGAGGAAGTTTTGAGGATTTATGGATATGATAAATTAAATGGTGAACTACCAGTTTCAAAAGTTTACCCAGAGTATCAGTATAATTTTGTAAAATTTATTAAAGATTTAAAGGAATTTTTTAAAAATACAGGTTTCTCTGAAGCCATAAATTACAGTTTTATTTCAAGCAAAGAGAATCAGCTTTTTAATGTAGAAAATTGGCAGGAAGTTAAACTTCTCAACCCTTTAACAGAAGAGCTTGAAGTGCTTAGATTTTCTTTGCTGCCAGGATTATTGAAAAATGTTGCTGATAATATTAATTTTAAAAATGAAGATATTAAAATTTTTGAATGTGGCAAGATTTTTTATAAAGATTCATCCAAAGAAACAGGTGTTGGAGAGGAATTTCAAATTGCTGGTATAATTAGTGGTAGTTTTTATCCACCAGTATGGTGTTACAATAAAAGGCAAGTTGATTTTTTCGATTTAAAAGGAATAATTACATCATTGTTTAAATTTAATAATATTGATAATATTAATTTTTCTTATCCTGATGCAGAAAAGTATAGTTATCTTAACTGCAATAAATCAGCACTTATTTCAATAGGGGAAGAGTGTGTTGGTTTTATTGGAGAATTTAATCCATTTATATTGGAAAACTTTGAAATAGAAATAGAGCCAATTTTATGTTTTTTGTTGAATCTTGAAAAAATTTTTGATAAAGTAAATTTCAGCAAAGATTTTATTGAATTGCCAAAATTTCCTTTTGTAGAAAGGGATCTTGCTCTTTTAATGGATAATAATATTCCATGTAGTAAAGTGGTTGAAATAATAGAAGATGAAGGGAAAGGTCTTGTTGAAAATATTTATGTGTTTGACCTCTACAAAGGTAAAGGGATTCCAGAGGATAAAAAAAGCGTTGCATTTAAAATAATTTTTAGAGATTTAAAGACAACGTTAAAAGCTGAAAAAGTTAATAAGATAATAGATAAAATTATTAAAAAGTTAGAAAAAAATTTAAAAATACAAATTAGATAAGGGAGGAAAATTTTAATGACAAAAGCTGAGTTAGTAGAAAAAATTTATGAAAGGTTAGGATTAACCAAAAAGGAATGTTATAATCTTGTTGAATCAGTATTTGATATTATGAAAGAATCGTTAATTAATGGTGAAAACTTGAAAATCTCATCATTTGGTTCATTTATTGTCAAAGACAAAAAAGCAAGAAAAGGGAGGAATCCCCAAACCAATGAAACTATTACAATTTCAGCAAGAAAAGTGGTTACATTTAGACCAAGCAAAATTTTAAGAAATGAAATTAACCAAAAATAATCTGAAATTAAAAAAGTTTTTTTACAAAATAGGGGAGGCCAGTGAAATTATTGGCGTTGCCCCTCATGTTTTACGATATTGGGAAAAAGAGTTTAACATAGGGAATTTTCAAAAGTCAAAAACTGCTCAGAGACATTTTTCCCAAAAAGATATTTTAACATTTTTACAAATTAAAGAGCTTCTTCATGAGAAAAGATTTACTATAGAAGGGGCAAAAAAAGTTCTTAAAAACAAAAAAAAGAAAAAAATTTCTCAAGAATTCCTCTTAGAAGAACTTCAACAGATCAAATCGATACTCCTTGAAAATATCGGAGCGTAGCGCAGCCTGGCAGCGCACCTGAATGGGGTTCAGGGAGTCGGAGGTTCAAATCCTCTCGCTCCGATTTTTAGCTATTTCAATAATGATAACCAGTTAATATTTTCTATAGTTTTATGTAATAAATGGTTATCATCTACAGTAATAAAATCTAAATTTTTAAAAATTTGCTCTGCAATTTTTTTTGTTGGAAATAAAGGAACAATTTCATCTTTGCTTCCATGAATTATAGTGGTTGGAGTGTTAATTTTATTAAATGTCTCTTTATTAAAATTATAAAAATTGAGCGCTGGTGCAAGTAGTATAAGTTGTGAAACTTTTTCTGGAAATTTTTCTGCATAAATTGTAGCCATTAAACCACCAAAACTTGAGCCTATAATACTTATCTTTTCAAATTTTAAAAGAGTGGTGATTAATTGCTCCATTCTCTCATTTAGTTCACCTTTAAAATCTGGGGTTAAAATATTGGGGAAAATTTTTCTAAAAAACCTACCTTTATATCCCTGACCACTACTTTCAAGACCATGAATAAAAATAATTCCTTTCATAAAAATCTTAATATCATATAAATTTTTTTCTTGCAAAAAAAAATTATTTTAACTAATTAACCAATTAAAAACAATTTAAATGGAGAAAAATATGAAGGCAAAGCTCTGGTTTCGATGTGCTGTTGTTTTTGACCCAGTATGTCCCAGGATTTTAACACCGTGTGCTATAACATGGGAAGCAAAGTATAGAGATATTGATCTTGTAATAGAAAGACCTCTTAAAGGTGAAGAGCTTGTAAAAAGAATGAAAGGATGGGTTACTGTTGACCCTTATAAAGTTATTGATATAGTTAATAAATATGGTAAATTTAAGATTAATGAAAGTGGAGAACTTTTTGTTAAATTAAATAATGATGAAGATTTTGAAGTTTTAAAAAATGAATTATTCTCAGAATTTCAAGATGAAATTATTTTAGAAAAATTATGATAAATTGAAAACTAAACATGCTATAGTAAAATAGATTATCAGTCCAGTTGAGTCACATAAAGTTGTTAGTAAAGGGCTACTTATTACAGCAGGATCTAATTTAAATTTAGTTAAAATTATTGGAAGCACACTACCTAAAAGATTTGCCCATATAGAAATTGCAATCATAGAAATTCCTACTACAATTCCTATTGTGGGACCACCTCGCCATACAAAGCTTCTTAAATAAAGAATAACTCCAAGGGTAACACCAATAAGCAGTCCAACAAAAAGCTCTTTTTTCACAACATTAAACCAGCTTTTCAAAGTTAAATCTCCAGTGGCTAATGCACGGATTATAAGGGTAGCTGACTGTGAGGATATATTACCACCACTATCTATTAAAACTGGAATAAAAAAAGCAAGAGCAATCACAGCTTTTATAGCATTTTCAAAATGAGCAATTATACTTGAAGATAAAAAATCAGTAATTAATAAAATTAATAGCCAGCCAATTCTCTTTTTATACAGCATTAATCCTGACATAGAGTAATAACTGTCCTCTGTTGGTGATATAGCAGATGTTTTTTGAAAATCTTCATTAATTTCTTCTTCATTAACATCAAGAATATCATCCACTGTAACAATTCCAAGTAGTATTCCATTTTTATCTACAACTGGCAAAACAGTGAGATTATATTTTTTTATTAACTTATAAGCTTTTTCCTGGTCTTCATTTGCTTCAATTGAAATAAAAGAATAATCCATAATATCTTTTACTGTTGAATTTTCTTCTGCAAGTATAAACCTTCTAATAGGAATATCATCAAGTAGCTTCCAACTATTATCCACAACAAAAATAATATCTATTGTTTCTGCATCTTTTCCATGTCTTTTTATATGTTCAAAAGATTTTTTTATAGACCACTCTGGTCTAACAGCAACATAATCAGGAGTCATTAACCTGCCAACACTATCTTCTTCATAACCTAAAAGTTTCAAGGCTTCTTCTCTATCTTCTTTGCTTAAAAAATTTATGAGTTTCTGGGTAAATTCACCTGGCAATTCTTCAAATAAAGCGGTTCTATCATCAGGTTCCAATTTGTTTAATAATTCTTTTATCTCTTTGTTTGCAAAGTGTTTTAAAATTAACTCCTGAATTCCAGGCTCAAGTTCAGAAAAAACCTCACCTATTTTCTCTTTTGGAATTAATCTGAATAAAATAACAATTTCTTTGTCTTTAAATTGTTTTAATAGGTCAGCAATATCCTGTGGATAGATTTCATAAAAAAAATCTTTAATTGGTTTGAATTCCTGCTTTTGAACTAATTCTTTTATATCAGGTAGTATTAACCTTGTAAACATGTTAAAAGCCCTATAATCTAATGATTAGGATTGTATTCTGGAACAATTTTTTTCAAAATTTCAATTTTATCTTTTGACTTTAATAACTGCTCTATCTCTTTTTTTAATTGTTCAAAATTGTATGTTGTTTTTTTTGCAATAAAAATAGATTGATATTTGGTCTTTAACTCTGCTTCATTAATGAGTAATTCCTCATAAAGCTTCTCACCTTTTCTTAAACCTGTAAATTCAATTTTAATATTTTCTTTATTGTAGAGCCTAATCATTTTTTTTGCAAGGTCAACAATTTTTACAGGCTCTCCCATATCAAGAATGTAAATCTCACCACCTTTTGCCATTGCAGAAGCCTGTAAAACAAGTTTACACGCTTCAGAAATTAACATAAAATATCTTGTTACTTCTGGATGAGTAACTGTAACAGGACCACCATTTAAAATTTGCTCTTTAAATTTAGGTATAACGCTGCCACTACTTCCAAGGACATTTCCAAATCTAACAGTAACAACCTCTGTGTCTTCAGATGGAACATTTTGAGCATATATTTCAACCACTCTCTTTGATGCACCCATTACACTTGTTGGTCTAACAGCTTTGTCAGTGGATATTACAACCACTTTCTTTACTCTATTTTTTATTGATAGATTTATAACATTAATGCTCCCTTTTACATTATTTTCAATGCATTCATTAATATTTTCCTCACAAATATGCACATGTTTATATGCTGCTGAGTGAATAACGATATCTGGATTAAATTGCTGAAAAATATTGGACAGTTTTTCATAATCAAGAATAGAGATTAAACTTTTACGTGCTGATGGAATCTGTTCTGAAATTTTATATAAATTAAACTCTGAATTGTCTATTAAAAATAATTCAGAAGCATCAAATTTATAACATAGTCTTGATAGTTCACTTCCTATACTGCCACCGGCACCTGTTATTAAAATTTTTTTCCCTTTTATAAAATTTTTAATTGTCTCTATATCAAGATCTTTTGGCTTTCTTGCAAGAAGATCTTCAATAGAAATATTTTCTATTTTTCTATTTTCATCTTCAAAAAAAACAACTTTTTTTATATCATTAACATTATTTTCTTTTAAAATTTCAAAAATTTTATCAAGGGTTCTGGGCTTAAAATCTTTTGCAATAATTGCAGAAGCAATGTTAAACTTTTTTAGAACATTTTCTAAATAATCAACATGGTAAACTTTTAAGTTTGAAAAGTAAGTATTTATAAGATGTTTTTCATTTTCAATAATTGCCACAGGGAAATAACGAAGTTCTCCTGTTAAGCAACTTTTTATTATATTCTGAGCTTTTTGATTGGCTCCAAATATTAAAACAGGAACTTCTTTGTTATTACTTTTTTCTAATATAATTCTTTTTGATATTCTAAATAATCCAATAAAAATTAAAGATAGAGAAAAATCTATTAAAATTACACTTCTTGGAAATGGATTGAAATAAAATGAAAAAAAGTTGAAAATTAAAGTAAATATAGAGTATGAGATTATATGAGCTTTTAGAATATTTTTTGCTTCTACAAAACCAAAAAATCTCCAGCTAACAAAATATATTTTAAAAAGAAAAAAAATAAAAACTTTTATAAAAGTTATAACAATAAAGAATTTATAAATTGAAAAATAAAAGGGCTCTGGAATTTTAAAGTTAAATCTGAGCATAAAAGAGAAATATGCTGAAAGAAAGGATAATATAATATCTACTATTATGAAAAAAATAGTTCTTTTATTAGCTGTTGGTTTAAAAAATTTCATGGCTTTTTCCATAGTATATAATGATAGAATTTTCAACTATAAAAAACTTGACTTAAAATAAATACTCTGTTATTTAAGTGTTATGATGAAAAGAAATTATTGGTGGTGGCAAATTAAAAGTTGTGTGGTAAACCAGCGGTGAATACCGCTATTGGTATATTTAGCCGTGAGGTTTACCTCACGGCTTTTTTTTTGCCTAAAAAAATCAAAAAGGAGAAAAAAATGGTAAAAAGAACAAATGAAACATTGACAATTCAAATTCCCTGTTCTATTATCAAAAGAGCACTTGAATCAGGTGAAAAGTCTTTAAAAATTTCTCTTGATCTTGAGCTTGAGAAATTATCATTGGAGCATTATGAAGCAAAAGATTTTGACCAGGAATTATCAGGAATTGCAGCACTTAGTTTAAGATTTGCATAATGGAGTTAATATGCTTGCTAAAAGAATTATACCATGCCTTGATGTAAAAGAGGGAAGAGTTGTAAAAGGAGTTAATTTTGTTGGTTTGAGAGATGCAGGAGATCCAGTTGAAATAGCCATTGAGTATGACAGACAACGGGCTGATGAGCTTGTGTTTCTTGACATTACTGCTTCACATGAAAAGAGAGATATTATTATTGATGTTGTTAGAAAAACTGCTGAAAATATTTTCATGCCTTTTACTGTTGGTGGTGGAGTTAGAACAATTGATGATATTAGAAATCTCCTCAATGCAGGAGCTGATAAAGTATCAATAAATACTGCTGCTGTTAAGAAACCAGATTTTGTGAGAGATGCAGCAGAAAGATTTGGTAGCCAATGTATTGTTGTAGCTGTTGATGCTAAACGTACTGATAAAGAAAATTTTTTAAAATTTAAAGGCATAAGCTGGGAGGTTTTTATTCATGGTGGAAGAACCCCCACAGGTATAGATGCCCTCAAATGGGCTATTAAAATGGAAGAATTTGGAGCAGGAGAAATACTGCTTACCAGTATGGACAGAGATGGAACCAAATCTGGTTACGATTTGGAACTTACAGAATTTTATGCTAAAAACCTTAAAATACCTGTAATAGCTTCAGGTGGTGTTGGAAATCTTGAGCATATTCTTGATGCTTTTAAAATAGCAGATGCCAGTGCTGCACTTGCTGCATCAATATTTCACTACAAAGAGTATACAATAAAAGAAACCAAAGAATATTTAAGAAGAAATGGTGTTAATGTAAGAATTTAATATAATTTTACAAAAATTGTTTTAAACTTTTTTAATGTAACAAAACCAGATGGTGCACCTTTAGGTTTTTGTAAATATTTTATTTTTGTATAAATTACTTCCCCTTTTTTATTTTCCCTTGCTTTTGAGTTTTCAAGTGCTATTTTTCCAGCATATTCTAAAACATCCATATTTATATTTTCTTCTTTCTCAATTATTATTACATGGGAACCAGGAAAATCTTTTGCATGCATCCAAACAAAGTCAGGTTTGCCAAATTTTCGAATAATGAAATCATTACCCTTACTTGATTTGCCAGCAATTATTTTATAATTTTTATATTCAAACTCTTTAAAAGGTTTTTGAGATAACTCTTTACCATTATTAATCTTACTCTTTTTTTCAGAACTAATTCTATTAAAAGCAGGTTTATCTGAATTTTCTATAAAATAAAGCTCTTCATAGAGAGCATTAAGCTGTTGTTCAATCTCTTTTTTACGGTCTGCTAATTTTTCAATACCTCTTTTATATTTTTTCCCAAGATTAAAAAAATTTTCTACATTATCATGAGGTGATTTTGCTTTATTTAAAGGAATTTTAATTTTTTTCATATTTTCATCATAGTAATCAATAACTTCTGCAAAATCATCTCCTTTTTTAATCAAATGAATATTTGCTTTTAATAATTCCCCAAATTTGAAATATTCATTATAATTTTTTTTCTGTTCCATTTCTTTATCTATTTTCTCAATACTTTTTTTAAGTTTTTTAATTCTCTTTTTCACAAGCTTTATTAATTTATTTTTTTCAATATTTAAAAACTGATTTTCAAATTGATACTTTAACATTTCATTAAAATTTGGAAACACTTTACAATGGTTCATATGCTTTAAATAGCTGAGATAGAAAGGATAAAATTTATTTCCAACTTTAATTGGTGTAAATTCAATATGGTAATTAAATAGATTAACATACTTTTCATAAGCTTCATAAATATTTGCTTCTTTAACTAAAAATATAAATTCATCTATTACAAATGGTGGAAAACCTTCTAATGAGCCTTTGATTAGAGAATCTCTAAATTCTTCAATTGAGAGCTTTTTAAAAGATTTTATAACAGGAGCTTGAAATTTTCTAAAACTTCCTAATATTTTTAAATTATTTCTCAAAATTAAATTTTTACTTTTTCCTGCAAAATTTATCTGCAAAGTAAAAATCTCTTTGCGTTTTTCTAAAACAAGTTCAATTATTCTGTAAAATTTAAAAAATTTTAAATCTGTAATTATTGAATTACAAATATATTTTCTCAGCAGCATACAAAATGCAGGAGGAGAGTAGGGGTGCTCTAATTTGAGATTTGCAAGAAAAATGGTATTAAAATCAAAAAAAAGACTCTCTCCTGAGGAAAGTTTAAAGGTAAAAAGATTATTATTTTGAAAAATCTTATTTATTCTTTTAAATAAAACTTTTTGCTTTAATTCATTTTTTATTGCAAAGAGAGTAAAAGTGTCCATTATTCAAAAATAAATTCTATATCTTCTCTGGTTAAATTATTGAAGACAGCTTCTGAATCAAGTAATTGATTTATCATACTCTGCTTTTTCTCTTGAAGTTTTAAAATCTTTTCTTCAACAGAATCTTTCATAATTAATCTATATGCAAAAATTTTTTTATCTTGCCCAATTCTATGAATCCTGTCAATTGCCTGATTTTCAACAGATGGATTCCACCATGGATCATATATAATAACATTTTCAGCTGCTGTAAGATTTATTCCAAGACCACCAGCTTTTGTACTAATTAGAAAAAATTTAATATCTTTGCTCTGTTGAAAGTTATTAATAACCCGTTCTCTGTTAATTGTTGCACCGTCAAGATATTCAAATTCCATACTCTCTTTTTTCAAATAATTTGAAATTAATTTAAGCATCTGAACAAATTGGGAATAAATAACAGTTTTACTTCCTTTATTATTGAGAGTTTTTATTATTTTTTTTAAGTTTTCAAATTTTTCAGATTTAATATTTTTATATTTTACATGCTCAAATTTTATTAGTTTTGGATGACAGCAAACCTGCCTTAACCTTAATAGCCCTTCTATAATAATCATTTTACTTTTAAAAAAACCATTTTGAGCAATTGAAGTTTCTATTCTATCAATGTAATAAGCTTTTACAGAATCGTAAAACTCTCTCTGTTTATCATTCATTTTGTAAAATCTATTTATTTCTGTTTTAGGTGGTAGTTCTTTTAAAACATCCTCTTTTTTTCTTCTTAAAATAAGAGGAGATAGTTTTTTCCTCAATAGTTCAACTCTATTTTCATACTTTTTCTTAAAATCCTTTAAAGTCCCAAGAAGTCCAGGATGAAGAAAATCAAATTGAGACCAAACATCTGTTAAGTTATTTTGGAAAGGAGTACCTGTTAATGATAACCTATGATTGCTGCTAAGTTTTTTTACATAATTTGAAATTACAGAAGATGGATTTTTTATATTTTGAGATTCATCTAAAATAATGTAATTAAAATTAATTTTTTTAAGTTTTTCAATATCTATTCTAACAATGTTGTAGGTTGTGATAATTATATTAAATTGGTCAATATTTCTATAAAGTTCTTCCCTATTTTTACCATAAAGCATTGTAAAATTAATATCATTATAAAATTTTTTAATTTCATTTTCCCAGTTAAATAGTAGTGATGCTGGTACAATTACAAGATTAGGTTTGCTTTTACGTTCTAAATACAGGAGAGTTAATGCCTGCAATGTTTTGCCAAGACCCATTTCATCTGCAAGAATGCCATTTAAGTGAAAATCTTTTAGAAATAGGAGCCACTTAACTCCTTCTTTTTGGTAATCACGAAGTTTGTTTTCAATAACAGGAGGTAATCTGTAATAATTAAGTTTTTTAAAGTTTTTTAACTTTTCTTTAATATTTTTTATATCATTTATAATATTGCTAATATTAAAATTTTCTTCTAAAATGTCAACTTTATCAATAGTTGATAGTTTAAATAATTTAAATTTGCTTCTGTTCCTATCAAGTATAACAGAATCATCATTTAGCAACGTATTAATTTTTTTTATAAAATTATCAGGAATAACTCCATACTCATTTTTGCTAATTTTTACATAATTTTTACCCTCTTTAATATTTTTTATTAATTCTTTTAATCCAATTTTTTTATTTTTGTAGCTTAATACAGCATCTATTTCAAACCATTCTTTATAAGAATAGATAGAAACAGATGAATCTGATACAGAAGGTCTATAAATTTTTAATTTTGTTAATTTTTCTTCTCCAAATATATTAAATTTTGAAAATTTTTTAGGTAAAATATTTATGAGAAAATTTAAAGCAGCTTTTTTATTTAGTAAAAAATAGTTATTTTCTATTACACTACCAATCTGCTCCATTGTTTTTAAAATTTCAAATTCAATTTTATGTCTGAAAATAACCTTCTTGTTAATTACCCTTTTTCTGTCAAAAATATTAAAAGAAAATTTATCATATTTTAAATTAATTTCTACTTTCAAATATGTATTGACCATCTCAAGATAAATATTCACAACTGGAAATAGGTCAATAAAGTCAATTTTAAAAATTTTACTTTTATCAATAAAGATATTATGTTTATTTAAAAAATCTTCTTTGAAAACTATTTCATTTAATGTTTCGAAATCAATAACCTGTGGTTTTGAAAAGAATTTATCAAACTTTTCAAAATCATAAAATCCTGGTAAAATTTTAACTGTACCATCTGAAAAAATTGCTATTTTTTTGCAAATACCATTATAAACACCTTTGAGTTCATTTTGATTTTCATAATAAGAAAGTAGCTCTATAAAATTATCATTTAGTTTCTCAAAAGTGATAAATACTTTTAAAAAACTTTCTGAAATTTCAATTGGTGCAAGTGTTCTTGTACTTTTTTGAACAAAAAATAGAGGTTTTTCTGAATATTTTTGATAAGATATAAGATACTCTATTTTTTCTACTGTTATTGGTTCATTTTTTAAATATTTTTTTAAATAAAAATGTTTGTTCTCTTTTTGGCTAATCTCTGTTAGAAAAAGTTGTTCATCTTTTATTACATATCCTTTTGAAACATTTTCTTTTTTTTGAATTATATCAAATGGAGTTAAAGAAAAAACTTTTATATTGTAGTAATCAAAAGAATATCTGTATAAAAAATTTAAAATAGATGCTATTAAACATTTGCAGAATGCGTCTTTGTGAACAGCACAACTATATGAAATTATATGATAATTATCAAGACTGATAACAACATTATTCTCTTTTTCAATAAAAGATGTAATTTTAATTTTACCTTTTTTAATCTCAACTTTTTGAGATATAGGCACCTGACTGTTTAATATTTTAAGGCCTTCTTTATACTCTTTAAGAGAAATAATTTGGTTAAAAATATTTTCTTTTAATTCAAGCTCATTAAGAAGCATCTATTTTCTCTACCATGATAAAATCAATTCTTCTGTTAAGTTTATCTATTTTTTCTAATTTGACAATTACCTGATCACCTAATCTGTAAAAATTGCCACGTCGTTTCCCCCTAACCATGTATTCATGCTCAATATATTGGTAATAATCATCTGTAAGATTTCTAATTGGCACCATTCCTTCAACAAGTATATCATTTAATTCTACAAATATTCCTGATGATGTAACACCTGTAACAGTTCCTTGAAAAGGAATATCAAATTTGTCTTGAATAAACTCCATCTTTCTCCAATCAACCACTTCTCTTTCAGCATCAGCTGCCATTCTCTCTCTTTCTGAAGTATAACTTGCTAATTCTGGCAATTTTTTATGCAATTTATCAAGATATTGTGGAGTAATTTTATTGTTAATAGTCCTTCTTAATATTCTATGATTAACAAGATCTGGATACCTTCTAATAGGAGAGGTAAAATGAGTGTAATTATCTTTTGCAAGTGCAAAATGACCAATATTTTCAGAAGAATATTTTGCCTGCTTCATTGCTCTTAAAAATAAGTAGTTTATTAATTTTTCATAAGGTTGATTCTTAACTTTATCAAGAATCTGTTGAATATCTTTAGGTGATTTTATACTATGATTAATCCCTACATGATATAGAAATTTTCCTATTTCAGAAAGTTTCTCATCATCTGGAAACTCATGAACCCTGTAAAGCAGTGGAACTTTTCTATTAGATAGAAATTTTGCAACAGTTTCATTAGCAAGGAGCATAAATTCCTCTATTAAAATGTGCGCCATGTTTCTTTCAACTTTTTTTATTCCTATTACTTTCCCATCTTTATCAAATTCTATTTCCACTTCTGGCAGATTAAAGTCAATGCTGCCTCTATTAAATCTTTTCTTTCTCAAAATTTTAGCAAGGTGTATCATTAACTCAACATCTTTCCAAATAGGTTTATACTCTCTCTTTAATTCTTCATTGCCATTTAATATACTTCCAATATGCTCATAAGTAGCTCTAAATTTAGATTTAATCAGGGATTTATAAATTTTTTCACTAATAAGATCTCCATTTTCATTTAGTAGCATTTCAACTGTAAAAGTAAACTTTAATTCATTGGGATTAAGGCTACAGAGGTTATTGGATAGAGCTTCTGGCAACATTGGATAAACTCTGTCAGGATAATATACACTTGTGCTTCTTTGCAAGGCTTCTTTATCTATTGATGAATTCTCTTTTACAAAAAATTCAACATCAGCAATTGATACAAATAGCCTGAAATTTTTATTTTCCTTTATTAAAGCAACAGCATCGTCAAAATCCCTTGCTTTAATACCATCAATGGTAAAAAAGTTTAATTGAGTTAAATCTTTTCGTCTGTTGCTCTTTTTATACTTTTTTTCAAGTAGAAGTTTTGCATCTCTTTTAACAGATTTGGGGAATTTCTCTTTAACTTTATATTTCAGGTTAATTGTAGATAAAATTGTAGAATCTTTCTCGGGCTTACCAAGAATTTTAACAATTTCTCCAACTGGATTATGTGATTTTGTGGGATATTTTGTAATTTTTACATTAACAATATCTCCATTTTTGGCATTTTTAAATTTCTCTTTTGGAATATAGAAATCTCTAACAACTCTTTTGTCAAGTGGCACTACAAAGCCAAAATCTTTGTTTTTTTGAAAAGTTCCCACAATATCAGTTAAGCCTCTTTCTAAAATTTTAACAATGGTTCCCTCAGGCTTTCCATTTTTTTTATACTTATCAATTCTAACCAGCACAATATCACCATTTAGTGCTTCAAGAAGAGTCCCTGGTTTCAAAAAAATATCAGTTGAGTCAAATTCTTTATCAGGGATTAAAAAAGCAAAGCCTGCTGGATTAAATTCTACTTTCCCTTTAATAAGATTAGCTTCATTAGATAAGCAGTAAGTCTGACTCTTGGTAATATATATTTCACCTTTTTTAACTAATTTCCTTAAAATTCGTTTAGTTTTTGTTCTCTCTTTTTTGGTTTTAATATTTAAAATCTCTACTAACTCATTAAATTTTAATGGTTTCCCTTTTCTTTTAAAAATATCTAAAATTTCTTCTTTGTTCATTCTAATATATAACTCCTTATTTTTTCTGTTTTATTTTATCATCTTTTTCTTCAATTTACAAGCTGTTTTAAATTTTTTATTAAAATTGCTTGAAATTTTATGATTTTGGAAATAGATATTATAAAGTATACAATTATTTATTTTTTAAGTTTTAAAAATCAGGGGGATAAATTGCAATTTATTTTTAAATGGTTGGTAGAAAGGAAACTCTCAAAAGCTAATGCTGATTTATTATCAATGATTAAAATTCATAATGAAAATTTTTATAAAAGAATAATTTTCCATGGCTCCTTAGGACTTGGTGAGTCTTACATGGAAGGATGGTGGGATTGTGATAATATTGATGAATTAATCTTTCATATTTTGAGAGCTAACCTTGATAAAACTGTAAAAGGAGTTCAATATAAATTTTTTAATCATTTTAAAGCTAAATTTTTAAATTTACAGAAAAAATCAAGGGCATTTGAAATTGGAGAAAAACATTACGATAGAGGAAATGAGCTGTTTGAAAACATGCTTGATAAAGGTATGAATTACAGTTGTGCATATTGGAAAAATGCAGAAACCCTTGAAGAAGCACAGAGAAACAAGCTTGAATTAATTTGCCAAAAGATTTTAATTAAGCCCAAAATGAAGATTTTAGATATTGGTTGTGGATGGGGTGGTTTTTTAAAGTATGCAGCTGAGAATTATAATATAAGCGGTGTTGGAATTACTGTTTCTAAAGAGCAGGCTGAATATGCTAAGAATTTCTGTAAAGGTCTGCCTATTGAAATAAGATTAATAGATTATAGGAGTCTCAAATCAGAAAAGTTTGATGCTGTTGTTTCAATAGGAATGTTTGAACATGTTGGATACAAAAATTATAGAAAATTTATGAAAGTTGTTAATAAAGTTTTAAAAGATGATGGTTTATTCCTGCTTCACACAATTGGCACAGATACTTCAATAAAAGCCACAGACCCTTGGATAAATAAATATATTTTTCCAAATGGAATGTTACCATCACCACTATATATAACGAAAGCTGTAGAAGGTATTTTTAAAATGGAAGACTGGCACAACTTTGGCACAGATTATGACAGAACTTTAATGTGCTGGTTTAAAAATTTTGATAAATACTGGAAAGATAAATATAAGGAAGAAAATAAGTTTTACAGAATGTGGAAATATTATCTCCTCTCATGTGCAGGTGCATTTAGAGCAAGAAATATTCATTTATGGCAAATAGTTTTTTCTAAAAATGGAGTGTTGGGCGGTTACAACTCTGTTAGATAGTTTCTTATTTTGTCTCTTTTATATAATAATTCTTGAATTATCTTGTGAAATCATGTAACAAACTAATATGAAAAAAATCAGAATGAGTAAAGAGAATAAGGCGTTCTATATTCTTTTCAGCATAGAAATTTGGGAAAGATTTGGTTTTTATGGTATGCAGGCACTTCTTGTGATTTTTATGGTAAAATATTTAAAAATGAGTGATGGCCTTGCTGATAATACTTTTAGCGCTTTTTCAGCTCTTATTTACACTTTTGTCCTTTTTGGGGGGTATATTGGAGATAAAGTCCTTGGATTAAAAAGGACAATGGTTTTAGGTGCCATTACTCTTGCCTCAGGCTATCTATTTTTATCTTTTTTTATTGAAAAATATCTTTTTATTGCACTTGGAATTATAATAGCAGGGAATGCTCTTTTTAAAGCCAATCCATCTGCTGTTGTATCAAAATTGTATGAGCATGGCTCAAATAAATTGGATAGTGTTTATACTATCTATTACATGTCTATTAATCTTGGTGCATTACTTTCAACATTGTTAACTCCATGGGTTAAAGATAATTTTGGATGGAAGCCTGCTTTTTTAATAAGCTTTTTTGGAATGACAATTGCCATTTTAAATTATATATTTTTCCAGAAAATTCTTGCTCCATTTGGTTCAGAGCCTGATTTTAAAAAAATAAATTATAAAAAATTTTTTTTAACATTACTTGGGAGTTTTACAATAATAATTTTAAGTGCATTCTTACTGAAACATCTTGTTATTACACATATTTTACTTTTTTTATCTCTAATTTGTGGAATAGTGATTTTCATAATGGAAATATTAAATGCTGAGTCAAAGTTTAGCAAATTAAGTATGGTAGCATGCTTAATATTATGCTTTGAAGCTCTCCTTTTCTTTGTGTTATACCAACAAATGCCTACGTCATTAACTCTTTTTGCTGTGAGAAATACAGACCATGCTATATTGGGGATTTCTATTCCTCCTGAAAGTTTCCAGGCATTAAACCCGTTCTGGATTATGGCAGGAAGTCCATTACTTGCCTATATTTACACCAAATTAAATCAAAAAGGGAGAGATTTCTCACTACCAGGTAAATTCACCTTGGGTATGTTTCTCTGTTCACTTGGTTTTTTAACTTTAAGTGCTGTTTCAAAGTTTTTTATTAATGAAAAAGGTGTGATTTCTGGTAATTGGCTTATTCTAACATATGGTCTTCAAAGTTTTGGAGAACTCCTTGTAAGTGGTTTAGGCTTATCAATGGTTGCTCGACTTGTGCCAGAAAAAAAAGCTGCTTTTATGATGGGGTTGTGGTTTGTATTTCAAGCAACAGGCATGGTTCTTGGTGGGTACATTGCATCACTGGCAAGTATTCCTGCAACTATTACTGATCCCTTTCAAACAGTTCATATTTACACTATTTTATTTTTCAAATTAGGGTTAGCAACATTAATTATTGCTCTATTAATGCTTTTTCTAACACCTTTCTTAAAAAAAATTATTGTAAAATCTTAACAAAAGTATTGATTTTATTTTTTATAAATGATAACTATTAATAAACATTTTTGGTATATATTAAGAAACTTTTGTGAGTGAATTAAATTGCTTAAATATAAAAAACCATCAAACTACTTAATACTCCTTTCAGTAATAATTATTTTTCTTGGAATTCTTATGTGCTATCTTGTTAAAGAAAATGTTTCATACTTACAGTATAATGCTGCTCTTATTAATAAAACAGGTATTATTAGAGGTTCCATTCAGAGAGCAACTAAACTGATTTTTTGTAATCAATCCAAAAAAGCAACAGATGTTATTGGTAACATTGACAAAATGATAAATAAAATAGTTCATGAAGCTGAGGTAAGAGAAGAGTTAAAATTATTTGTTAAGAAAAACTTTAAAGCTTTAGATGAAAAATGGGAAAAATTAAAACCACTTCTAATTAAATACTCCAAACATCCCAATAAAAAATTAGAAAAAGAGATTATTAAACTTAGTGAACTTTGTTGGAATGAAGCAGATAATCTTGTGTTAAACGTGCAAATTACCACTCAAATAAAAATAGCCGGGATTAAGATATTCTATATAATTCTTGGTATAAATATTTTTAGTGCATTACTTGTTATTTTGCTTGTGTATTTATACATTAAAAAAAGGCTTGAATATGAATCATCTCACGATTCTCTTACTGATATTTACAATAAGCGGCTTTTTGATAAAATTATTGATTATCTTGTTGAATACTCAAGGAGATATAAGAGACCTTTATCTTTAATATTATTTGATATAGACCATTTCAAAAAAATTAATGATGTTTATGGCCATAAAACTGGTGACAAGATTTTATATCAATTAGCATCAATTATTAAAAATTCTATTCGTAAATGTGATTATTTTTTTAGGGTTGGTGGTGAGGAATTTGCCATTATTTGCAATGAATCTTCAGCAGAAGGAGCTTATAATCTTGCTGAAAAATTGAGAAAACTTGTTGAAGAAACTGAGTTTAAAGATGTTAAGAAAGTTACAATTAGTCTTGGAGTTGCAGAGCTTGAGGATGATATTTCAGTAGAAGAGTTCTACAAACGTGCTGATGCTGCAATGTATATTGCCAAAAATAAGGGGAGAAATAGAACGGAAATTTATAAAAAAGAAAATTTTAAAAATTTATTAATCTGCTAAATAATGCTATTTGAAAACTTTTCATAGCTTATTTAATAACACAAAACCAAATGCAAAATCCAACAGTGATTTTTTTACAAGTATTCTTATAAGCTTTTTAATTTGAAATAACATCTATAATATTTTAAAAACTTTGAACTTTGAACTGATAACTGTAAACTATTTAAGGGCTTTAGTCTGAAAAACCTCTTGTTTTAAGGCTTTTTTGTATTATCTGGTATTGGGTATTAAAACATCTCCTGGATTTGTAAATATTTTAAATGGTAGTTTTATAATGTTTTTTAAAACAGATTCCACTTTTTTAGTAACTGTTTTTGCAGGTTGAATAGCAATAGATGGTTTATCAAGAGGCCCTTTTATTCTAAAATATGTTACAAGTGTACCGCTTCCATTTCTATCCTTTAAAAGATAACCAATTAATGGAATGTGTCTTAGAACTGTATCAACTGTTTTTAAAGGATAAACTGCAAGGTGTGCATTAAAAACTTTTTTAACTAAATTTATTTTTCCAAAATAGATTAAATTAATGGAATCACTATCTAATTTCAGAGATTCAGTTGAGATTACACCATTTTTTATAATAAAATCTCCCTTTAAAGAGGAGTAGTTAAAACCTTTTGTGCTTAAATCAGGAAGCTTAAATTTGAATATTTGAGCTATATTTAAAATAGAGAAAATATTAGCTATCATTGGTACTTTATTGATAAAACCATTTTTAAAAAATATGTTAAATTTTCCATTAAGATTTTTCTCAAAATTTTCATACTTTTTAAAATAGCTGTGAATATTGATGTAGCAATTTTTAGCATTTCCATAGAACTCAAAACTCTTTTTAGGAATAAAGAAATTGAAAATATCACCAATATTAACATCATCATATTTAATATCAATAATGAAACTTTTAGTTTTATCAAATTTTATACTCCCTTTTTCAACAGTAAAAAAGCCATTTTTATAATTAATTAATTTTCCTTTTTTTACAAATATTCCATTTTTGTCAAGTTTCAAATCAAAAATTATATATTTAAACCTGTCACTTGGGGTTTTAATATTTTTTAAATTTGTAGAAATTTCAATATTTAATTTTTGCACAAAATTATGTAATTTTTTCAGAAAATGTGGTTTTTTATTAGAGATTTCTTTTTTTAACTTCTTTTTCATACTATTTTTTGTTTTTTTACTTTTTTTCTCAAAATTTGGAATTACAAAATTTTCACCATAAATTTTAAAATATCCATTTTTCACTTTTTCATACATAGTAATAAAACCATCTACCTCTACAACTCCTTTAAAAAGATTAGCTTTTATATTTTCAAAGCTAACTTTACTATTTTTTAAAATAATTTTACCAGAAATATTTTTTAAATATTTGTTAATATTTGTATTTTTAAATTTTATAATTGAATTATTAAAACGAAATGTAAGTTTCTTTTTTAAGTTTCCAGAAATATTAATATTGGCATAAACATTTTTTATAGTTGGAATATTAATTTTCATCTGTTTTAGAAAGTATGAATCAATTTTATCAGTTTTTACATTTATTGAGTATGATAAATTTTCAAAAGGATAAAATATAGTACCATTAATTGTATAATTTATATTGTTCATTCTTAACTTGAGATTATTAATAAAAGCAACACTATTTTTATAATCTAAATTACCATAAATATTTTTTATTTTATATTTGTGAAAAAATATGTTAGTGCCATGGAACTTAATTTTAGCAGAATTTAACTTTATTTTATTGAAACTTCCTCTAATATTCGCAAAAACATCAATATTGGTAAGTTCATTTATCTTTAGAATTTTTGTAATTATTTTATCTATTTTGTTAGATTGAACATTGATATTAAGCAGTTTTTTCTTAAATGGTGAAGTAACTTCTCCATTGATGAGATATTTGCCATTATTGAAAATCAGGGATATATTATTAATGGTTACAATATTATTTTTTAAAAAAGCAGATCCATTAATATTTTTTAACTTAAATCCTTCTATTTCCACATTGGAATTAAAAAATTTAACATTTCCCTTAGTTAATTCAATTTTAAATTTTTTATCAATACCACCTTTTAAATGAACATTAGCTAAAATATTTTTGCATGTGCCTATTTTCATTTTCAACAGATTTTCTGCAATGAATTTATCAAAAATATTGGAGCTAATATCAAAATCAAATGCAACCGGATTAACCATATAGTGTCTCACTGTTCCTCTTAACTTGTAATTATATCCTCTAAAATTAACATCAGCTTCTTTTAAAGTTATAATTTTTTCATTAAACGCTCCAATAAATTTATTAACCTTGATTTTTTTAAAGAAATCATATGAAACTAATCCATTATTCATAAAAAAGTTAGCACTAAATTTAATTCTTTTTTTGGAAAAATTTCTTAAAGGAATGGAAAAATTTTTTAAATTTAAAGTCATTATACCTTTATGTAAAGTTAAAAATTTGTCTATTTCAGGAATATCAGATAGGTTAATTTTAAATTTTCCATTCCCTGAAATTGTTTTATTTTTAAATGAAACATTTAATTTCTCTATTTTGGTATTATTAATTTTAGCTTTGATATTTTTTACATTTAAATCTTTGCCGTTGTATGAGCCTTGTAATGATAAATTCTTAATGGTAAAATTTTTAAATTTAGCTGAAATATTATCTAAACTAAATTTAGAAAAAATTTGCATTTTATTTAAATTGTCTATTTCGCCTTTTATTAGAGATTCTTCTAATTTCACATTTCCATTATTCATTATATAAACAGGAAAATTTTTAGGTATAAAATGTTTTAAATATTTGGTGCTAATTTGATTACTATTAAAAACAATATCAATATTTTTAAACCTTGATACAGTGCCATAAATACTTAATTTTACATTGTTATCAATTGAGATTAAACTATTGCTTATAGAAATTATTTTATCCTTTACACTGAATTTAAAGTCTATATTTATATTGTTAAAATGAAGATTATTAACTTTTGGTATTTCTATATTTTGAGCAGATATATTGAGGTGAGAAAAAATATTTTTCTTTAAATTTCCTGAAATTTTACCATTAATATTAAAATTTGAAATAGATATTCCAAATTTTTTCAAAAAATCAAGATTTAAATTATTGGCATTTATTTTAGCATTAATTTTGTTTTGAGGAATAAAAATATTACCATTGGCAACTATTTTACCCTGACTTTTATCAACAATAAGAGTAGAGTCAATATCAAACTTTAAATTACTGCTTAAAGAAAAGTTGGTTAAGCGCAGTTTTTTAATGCATAACTTTACTTTTTTATGTGAAATGTTTGATTTTACAATAAAATTATCTACAAAAATATTTTTAAAGTAAAAGGAAAAATTGTTTTTTTTGTTATTGTTATAATGCTTTTTCGTAGCAGAGGAAGGGGTATTTGTTTTTTTTCTTAACTTTTCAATAAAAGAAGTGTCTAAATATCCATTTTTAATTGTTAATTTATTAAAAAAAACAGTTTTCTTTAAAATTTTACTGAGGCTCAGGTTTGCAGAAAGTGTAGATATTTTACCAAGGTTATTTTTTTTTGAAAATATAATTATATTTTCTATATGAATACCAACACCTTTATTAAAACTAATTTTTATACTATTAATAGAAATATTATCACCTGTTTTTTCATAAAATTGCTTTGCAATAATAGCTTTGATATTTTTTTCAGAAAAGTAGTACCATCCTGCAACTATTGTCAAAATTAAAAAAGCTACTATAATAATAGAGAAGATTTTTAAAAATTTTTTCATATCACTGTTGTAATAACTACCACTTTAAAAGTCAAGAAGCTTTATAAAAAAAATAAAATTTTTTTCTTGACAAATATCAAAATAGGATATATAGGATAAAAAATATCTTAATTATCTCATTAGGAGTAGAAAATGAAAGTAACGAAAGATGTAGATTATGCAGTTAGGTGTGTGCTTTACCTGTCTCTATTAGGTTCGCCTTATTCAGCAACAAAACTTGAAATTTCTGAAAAAATGGAGATTCCTCATCAATATCTTGCTAAAATAGCACAGCAATTAAACCGCAGTAAAATCTTAGAAATCACCAAGGGACCAAGAGGTATTTATCGACTTTTAAAAAATCCAGAAGAAATATCACTTCTTCAGGTTGTTGAATCTATTAAAGGTGAAATCTTTCTTAACTATTGTGTTCCTGAAACCGGGTCTTGCTTTAGAAAGGATTCTTGCTATGTTAATCATGTTTGGTCAGAGCTTACAAAAATTATTAGAAATTATCTTTCAAAAATAAGTTTTAAAGAATTAGCAGAAAAAGAAATTTGTTACATTATTTAAATTATCAAAAAAGGAGGTAAAAGATGGATGTAGTTCTTCTTTCAAGGTTGCAATTTGCAGCAGCAACAATCTTTCATTTTATTTTCGTTCCATTAACCCTTGGATTATCTGTTTTAACAGCTATTTATGAAACAATGTATGTTAAAACAGGTGATGAAGATTATAAAAGAGCAGCAAAGTTCTGGGGTAAGTTATTTTTAATTAATTTTGCTCTTGGTATTGTTACAGGAATTACACTTGAATTCCAGTTTGGAACCAACTGGTCAAGATATTCTGAGTATGTTGGTGATATTTTCGGTTCTTTACTTGCTATTGAAGCAACTGTTGCTTTCTTTCTTGAATCCACTTTTATTGGTGTGTGGATTTTTACATGGGATAAGGTTTCAAAAAAAACACATGCGCTATTTATATGGTTGGTAGCTATTGCTTCTAATATTTCTGCTCTCTGGATTTTAATTGCAAATGGATGGATGCAGCATCCTGTTGGCTATGTGATTAGAAATGGTAGAGCAGAATTAAAAAGCTTTGCAGAAGTTGTATTTAATCCATTTGGAATTTTAGAATTTATTCATACTGTTTCTGGTGCTTATATTCTTGCAGGTTTTTTTGTTATGGGTGTTGCTGGTTATCATTTAATTAGAAAAAATGAAGTTGAATTTTTTAAAAAATCTTTTAAAATTGCAGCTACATTTGCTCTAATATTCTCCTTATTTGAAGTTGTTAATGGACATGAGCATGGTGCAGAGGTTGCAAGAACTCAACCTGCTAAAGTTGCTGCAATGGAAGCTCATTGGGAAACCATGGCAAAAGCTCCAATGTATCTTATTCAGGTTCCTGATGAAAAGAATGAAAGAAACTTAATTGCTATTGGAAAGATTCCAGGAATGTTAAGTTTAATAGCATATCATAATCCAAATGCTGTTGTAAAAGGATTGAAAGATTTCCCAAAAGATGAAAGACCTCCAGTTGCACTTACTTTCTGGTCTTTCAGGATAATGGTAGCTCTTGGGTTTTTATTTATACTTTTAAGCTTATTTGCATGGATTAAGAGAAAAGAGATAGAAAATTATCCAAAATTTTTAAGATTGCTAATTTATGCAATTCCACTACCATATATAGCTATTGAATTAGGATGGATAGTTGCGGAAGTTGGTAGACAGCCATGGATAGTTTATGGAATGTTGAAAACTTCTGATGCTGTTTCACCAATTTCCGTGGAGCAGGTTACAATTTCATTAATAGCTTTCATAGTTGTTTATGGTTTGCTTGGTTTTGCAGATATTTATCTACTTGCAAAATATGCAAGAAAAGGACCTGAAAAATTAAATTAAAATAAAAGGAGGTTTGCAATGGTTATGCAATCAATTTGGTTTTTCCTGTGGGGAATTTTATGGGTGGTATATTTTATCCTTGATGGTTTTGACCTTGGATTAGGTACAATTATGCCCATTGTAGCCAAAAGTGATACAGATAGAAGAATAATTTATAATTCAATGGGACCAGTCTGGGATGGAAATGAAGTTTGGCTGATAACAGCAGGAGGTGTTACTTTTGCTGCTTTTCCAAAAGTTTATGCTGTAATGTTTAGTGCTCTTTATACACCACTGCTTCTTTTGCTCTTTGCATTAATTGTAAGAGGTGTTTCATTTGAGTTTAGAGGTAAGGTTGATTCACCAGCCTGGAGAAAAATTTGGGATTTCTGCCTGGTAATAGGAAGCTTTCTACCAGCTCTCCTGTTAGGTGTTGCTTTTTCAAATATTTTCAAAGGGATTCCTATTGATGGCAATGGTATTTTTCATGGCAATCTTTTCACTCTGCTAAATCCATACGGTTTAATTGGAGGATTGTTATTTGTGTTTCTCTTTGTTGTACATGGAGCTTTGTGGCTTGCTATAAAATCTGAGGGTGAACTTCAGAGCAGGGCTGTTAATATAGCAAATAAAGCATGGTATATTTTGTTGGTAATAGCGGTTATTTTTCTAATTGCAACTGCTTTTGCAACAAATCTTTACAATAATTACCTTAAAAATCCTATTTTATTTATTATACCATTGGTAACAGTTTTGGCTCTTCTTGGCACAAAGGTATTTACATTAAAAGGAGCATATTGGAAAGCTTGGTTCTCATCAGCTGTTACTATTGCCACAGCAACACTTTTTGGAGTTGTGGGTTTGTTTCCTAATATGTTTCCATCAAGTATTAATGAGAAATTTTCAATAACTGCTTTTAATGGTTCATCAAGCCCATTAACCTTGAAAGTAATGTTAATAGTGGCATTAATATTTGTACCAATAGTAATAGTGTATCAATTTTTTGTTTACAAATATTTTAGTGGAAAGATTACAGAGAAAGATCTTGATTATGAAGAAGCTTATTAAAATAAATTAATAGTAGTTTCAACAAAAAAACTTTACTTTTTACAAAAAATAGTTTATGAGAATGATTATCAATAAGAAAAAAGGGGGAGAATATGAGTTGCTCAACACCTAAAAAAGTACCTGAAAATGTAGAAAACATTAAAGAAGAAAATGTTTCAAATAACAATCAAAAAAAGGAGGTTAACATGTCATTAGCAAAAGTAGGAGCAAAAGCACCAGATTTTACAACAACAGCGTATTTTAATGGAGATTTTATGGATTTTAAACTTTCTAATTACCTTGGTAGCTGGGTGATGTTATGTTTTTATCCTGCTGATTTTACATTTGTTTGACCTACAGAACTTGCTGCAGTTGCAAGCAAAAAAGATGAATTTGAAAAACTTGGAGTAAAAGTTTTTCCAATTAGTTGTGATACTCAATTTGTTCACAAGATATGGGATGAAACAGAGCTTTCTAAAATGGTAGATGGTGACCACTATCCTTATCCTCTGCTTACTGATCCAAAAGGTGAAATTGGTAGAATGTATGGAGTGTATGATGAAGACCTGGGATTAAATATTCGAGGTAGATTCTTTATTGATCCTGATGGAGTTATTCAGGCAGTTGAAGTATTGGCGCCACCAGTTGGTAGAAATGTTAGTGAAGCTATCAGGCAATTACAGGCTTTCCAATATGTAAGAAAAGCTGCTGGTGCTGAAGCATGCCCAGCAGGATGGGAGCCAGGAAAGAAAACATTAAAACCTGGGCCTGATCTTGTAGGTAAAGTATGGGAAGTATGGAAAGTTGGTGAATAAAAGGGTAGGGCAGCACAATAAGTGCTGTCCTTTTAATAACAGATGATTGCAAATATTATTGTTTGAAAATTTTATTAACTAAAAAGGAGGTTTAGTATGGCTGATAAATTGGAAATTTATAAATGTAATAAATGTGGCAATGTTGTTGAAATTGTTCATGGCGGTTTTGGAAAATTAGTATGCTGCAATGAAGAAATGGTGCTTTTATCTGATAACACAACTGATGCTGCAAAAGAGAAACATGTGCCAGTTATAGAAAAGATAGATGGTGGTTACAAAGTTACTGTTGGAAGTGTAAACCACCCTATGGAAGAGAAGCATTACATAGAATGGATAGAGCTTGTTACTGATGATGGAAAAGCTTACAGACAATTTTTAAATCCTGGAGATGAACCAGTTGCAATATTCAAAGTTGACAATGATAAAGTAACAGCAAGAGAGCATTGTAACTTACATGGTGTTTGGAAAGCAACTAATTAAAAAGGAGTTAACATGTTATCAAAAAAAATGGAGAAAGCTTTAAATGAGCAGGTAAATGCTGAATTATACTCTGCCTATCTCTACCTTTCAATGGCAGCATATTTTGAGTCCATTGGTCTTGATGGATTTGCCAAATGGATGGAAATTCAAACAATGGAAGAGATGAGCCATGCAAAGAAAATATATAATTATATAAATGAAAGAGGTGGCAGAGTTGTGTTAGAAGCAATAGAAAAACCAAAAACAGAATGGTCAAAACCTCTGGAAGCTTTTGAAGATGCATACAAGCATGAGCAATATGTTTCAAGTTTGATAAATAAGCTTGTTGATATAGCTATAGAAGAGAAAGACCATGCAACAAACAATTTCTTGCAATGGTTTGTTGCTGAGCAGGTAGAAGAGGAAGCATCAGCAGAAGCTATTGTTCAGAAATTAATGCTTGTTGGAGAAAAAGGAAATGCAATATTTATGATGAACAGAGAGTTAGGTCAGAGAAATTTTACAATGCCAACAAGTGAATAAATTAGGAGGAGATAATGGAAAAGTATGTTTGCGAAATATGTGGGTATGTATATGACCCTGCAGAAGGTGACCCAGATAATGGTGTTGCACCTGGTACAGCATGGGAAGATGTTCCAGAGGATTGGGTATGTCCAATGTGTGGAGCTGGTAAAGAAGATTTCACCAAGGAGGAATGATAATGAAAAAAGTTTTAGTAGCATATTTAAGTTTAAAAGGCCATACAGAGCAGTTAGCAGAATATATTTCAGAAGGTGTTAGAATGGCAGGTGCTGATGCTGTTGTTAAAAAAATTTCTGAAATTAAAAAGGTAGATGATTTAGAAGGGTTTGATGCTTATATTTTTGGCTCCCCAACCTATCATAGAGATATGCCTCAGAAGGTGAAAAGCTTTCTATTTCTTGCTAAAGATGCGGGTCTTGAAGGAAAAGTTGGAGGTGCTTTTGGTTCTTATACTCATTCAGGAGATGCTCCCAAGATAATTTTTGAAACAATGGAGTTTGTATATAAAATGAAACCAGTTAGACTTGGCTCATTAAATGTTAAAGAAGCTGATATTAATAAGTTAGATTATATGAGAGCTTGCCAGGATTATGGTAAGGCTGTTGTTGAAGAGATAGGATAGAGAACTCTAATATTAAAATTTTGAATTTTCCCTATTAAATAGCCCCTTAAATGGGGCTTTTTTATTTGATAAAAAAAATTTTATGTGCTAATAGGCATAAAATTTTTATATGGTGGAGGATGAATGTATTATTTAAAAATAGAGAAATATTTTGCAGCAGCTCACAATCTTATTAATTATCATGGAAAGTGTGAAGAGCTTCATGGTCATAACTGGAAAATAGAGGTTGTTGTTAAAGGAGAAAGCCTTGACAATGCTGGCATGCTACTTGATTTTAAAATCTTAAAAGCTTATCTTGAGGAAATACTTGAAACCCTTGACCACAAATATTTAAATGAGCTTGAGGCTTTTAAAGGTGTGAGCCCGTCATCTGAATATATAGCAAAATATATTTATGAGCAGTTTCAGAAAAAACTTAGTTCAACCAATGTTGAGGTTTATGAAGTGTCTGCCTGGGAATCTTCCAATTCCTGTGCAATTTACAGGAGGTAAAATGATTTTAAAAGATATTCAAAACCTTTCAGATGACAGAAATATTCCAATAGATAAAGTTGGTGTTAAAAATATCAATTATCCTATTATTGTACTTGATAAAGTAAAGAAACATCAGCATACTATTGCATCAATAAATATGTTTGTTAATCTGCCACATCACTTTAAAGGTACTCATATGAGCAGATTTATTGAGATTTTAAATAAATTCAGGTTTGAAATAGGTATCAGCAATTTTCATGAAATACTTGAAGAAATGCTTGAAAAGCTCAATGCAGAATCAGCTCATTTAGAGGTTTCATTTCCATACTTTATAGAAAAAGAAGCACCTATTACACAGGCAAAAGGATTAATGGAATACCACTGTATGTTTATTGGTAATAAAAAGAAAAATGAAGAATTAGATTTTATTATTTCAATTAAAGCACCTGTAACTTCTCTCTGTCCATGCTCCAAAGAGATTAGTGATTTTGGTGCACATAACCAGAGAAGTGTTGTTACTGTTAATTTTAAATTTGATAAATTTGTTTGGATTGAAGATATTGTTGAAGTTATTGAAAGTTCCTGTTCCTCACCAGTGTATTCGATTTTAAAGAGACCTGATGAGAAGTATGTTACAGAAAAAGCTTACAACAATCCTATGTTTGTTGAGGATATGGTAAGGGAGCTTGCTTTAAAATTAAAAGAGATGGAAGATATTACTTGGTTTACAATTGAAGCAGAAAATTTTGAATCAATTCACAACCACAGCGCCTATGCATTTATAGAAAGTTCGAATATTTAAAATGGATACCAAAATATTAATTAATTACAGTCCACTTGAGATTAGAGTTGCTATTTTAGAGAACAATACCCTTGTTGAAATCTACATTGAAAGGAAAAAGGAATATAGCCTTGTTGGTAATATTTACAAAGGGAAAGTTTTAAAAATATTGCCTGGTATGCAAGCTGCATTTGTTGATATTGGACTTGAAAAAGCAGGTTTTTTATATGTTACTGATATATTCAATGCTTATGATGAATATAAACTTATGCTCTCTGATGATATTATTTGTGATGACATTGATGAGCTGGAGCAGAGTTTTATTGATAAACCACTTCATATTGAGGATATTTTAGTTGAAGGACAGGAAGTTTTAGTTCAGATAGCTAAAGAACCAATTGGAACCAAAGGTGCAAGATTAACTTCACATATTACAATTCCAGGAAAATATCTTGTGCTTTTACCTACACTCTATCATATTGGTATTTCTAAAAAAATTTATGATGAAAAAGAGCGTGAAAGATTAAAAACAATTATAGAAAGTATAAGAGGTAATGAAAAATATGGAGTTATTGCACGGACAGCAAGTGAAGGAGTATCTCAGGAGGAGTTGCTTGAGGATAACAATTTTTTAATTAAAATATGGGATGAAATAAAAAAAAGATATGAAAACTCAGGTGCACCAAATCTCCTTTACAAGGATCTCAACATTGTATTTAGAATTATTAGAGATTTTTATTCTGCTGATATTTCGGAAATAATAATAGACAATAAGGAGCTATTTGAGAAAACAAAAAAATTTATAGATACATATTTGCCAAAATTTAAGGATAAATTAAAATATTATAATGACCCCTCTGAATCATTGTTTGAAAAAAACAATATAGAGATAGAGTATTCAAAGCTTTTTAATAGAAAGATATGGTTAAAATCAGGTGGATACATAATAATTGATAAAACAGAAGCATTAACATCCATTGATGTTAATACAGGAAAATTTGTTGGTAAAAGAGAGCTTGAAGATACAGTTTTGCAGACAAATATAGAAGCAGCAAAGGAGATAGCTTATCAGCTCAGGTTAAGAAATATAGGTGGATTAATTGTTATTGATTTTATAGATATGCAAAAAAAGGAAGATAGAGAGAAGCTATTTAAAATTTTTGAAAATGAATTAAAAAATGATAGAAGCAAAGTTCATATATTGAAAGTTTCTGAGCTTGGTCTTGTGGAAATGACGAGGAAAAGGACTCAGGACGACATTACTGTTGCTCTTTCCACAACCTGTCCAACATGTGATGGTAAAGGTTATATTAAATCAGCAACATCTATTTGGTGTGAAATTTTTAGAAAAATTATTAGAGATTACAGCTTTTACAAAGAGAAAAAATTAATAATAACTGTTCATCCATACATAGCTGAAATTCTTATGGAAGAAGAGCGGGATATTATAGAAGCTCTTGAAAAAGAGTTAAAAATATCTATAGAAATAGATTCATACAGAAAATTTAATCTTGGCGAACTTGATAGATTTGAGATAAATATAAAATGAAAAAATTTATTTTTATCTTTATTCTACTGGTAATATCCCATCATGTATTTGCAGAAAATAGAATATCCTTAACATTGGATAAATTTATATCTCTTGTTTTAAAAAAAAACTTAAATATTAAATCTTACAGCCTGAATAAAAAGATTTCTGAATTTAACATAGAGCAATATATATCAGCTTTTGACCCAAATTTTTCATTAAGTATTGATAAATCATACAAAAAAGAATTTACAGGCTCTGCACTTCAAAGTGAAACATCAAGTTATTACATTTCAAAAAATCAGAACTGGGATATTACTATAGATAAAAAATTTTTTAGTGGCACAACAGCAGCTTTATCTTTTTCAAACAATAGATATGAAACCAATTCAAACTGGAGCATATTAAACCCAGCATATTCATCTCAACTGCAACTAAGCATAACACAGCCAATTTTAAAAGGTGCTGGGGTGATTATCAATAAAACTGATATAATAAAAGCAGAAAACAGGTTAAAATCCACTGAGTATGACATTAAGAACTATATTAATGGAGTAATTATAGATGCATGTTATAAATATTTTGACCTGTTATACGCTTATGAAAATTATAAAGTTAGAGAAGAATCATTAAATCTTGCAAGGGATATTTTAAAAATAGATAGAAAGAAACTTCAGGTAGGGTTAACATCAAAAGATATAATAAAGCAATCAGAGGCAGAGGTTGCAGCAAGAAAAGAGGATGTTATAAATGCTTATCAAGAGCTTATGAATTTAAGTGATGAATTAAAAAAGTATTACAACGATATTTTGAAAGATTATATTATCAAACCTGATTATCAGGTAAAGATAACTCCAGTTAAGTTAAGTTTAAAAAAAGCAATAGAGACAGGTTTAAAAAATCGATATGAGCTTAAGGAGATTGAGCAGGAGATTAAAAATGCAGATTTAGATATTAAAAAAGCAAAAAATGATTTACTTCCAGAACTTAATCTAAATATTTATGCTGGCTTATCTGGAAAAGGAGAAGATTATCCTAAAGATATAGATAGACTCAAAGGGTCGAAATATCGAGAGTGGGGGATAGGGTTGGAGTTTAAATATCCATTTGGCAACAGGCTGGCAAAATCAAGTTATAAAATAGCAGCTATTACCAAAGAACAACTTATTTTTCAAAAAAAAGAACTTGAAAATAAAATAATTTTAGAAATAAAGAGGTCATACAGAAATTTAAAAACACTTATGAAAAAGATAGAAGCAAATAAAAAATCTTTTGAAGCTGCTGCTGTAAAATTAGAAATTGAAGAAAAAAAGTATAAACATGGCTTATCAACACCTTTTGAGGTTTTTTCATATCAAAATGATTATATTCAAGAAAAATTAAAATTATTAAATTCCCAGATTTCCTATATTAAAGAATCATTAAATTTTAGCCGATTAATAGGTAAAGATCTTTTTATTGCAAAATAAAAAATTAATTGAAAAAAATAAAAAACTGTATTATTAATAACATAAGAAATAGTTATTGTCATACTGATAATACAATTTTCTACTTGAAATAACATCTGCAATATTTTTAAGTTCTTGTTATTAAAGTATCTTTCAACGTTGAGCTATGAGCGTTGAACCATGAACCTGTATTAGATTTTAGCACTTAGTTTTGCCTATTTGTATATTTTTTGTGCAAAACTCTTTTTTATTTTATAGCTTTGAAGTATCAAGTTTGAATCATAAATTTATAAGAGGGGGCATCAATGAAAAAATTTTTCCTAATTTTCCTGTCTTTTTTATCCATAATTATTTTTACAAGCTGTGGCAAAAGAGCTTATGTGGATTACAAGCCTCAAAATATCCCTGTTGTTAAAAATAGTGGTTGTTCAAACGTTCTTATTCTTCCATTTGGAAGTTACACTCTTTCAAAATCACCTGCAATGTGGATGAAAATTAACCAGCTTTTATTTGATTCTTTTGCAGATAATTTTGCACAACATAAAATAATGCCTGTGCCATTTGATGATGTTTTCACACTACTTAAAAGTAAAGGTTTTATTAACTTTAACAGAGAAACTAATATATCACCTTCTCTAAAAATTGAGTATGAAAATACTCAGTGGTCACCTGAAATGAGAAAAGAGATTGCTAAAATTATTTTTGAGGAAAAAAGGCAACAAATCCATAATAAAAAATTTAATCCTGTTCTCTTTTTAACCAGAAACAATCTTTTTGATATTAACAATTACTTTAAAGCAGATTACATTTTAAAAGGGACAATTACAGAGCTTTCAATAAAAAAAGAGGAGACATTTAATCCATTGAAAATAGGTTTCATAAATGCTCCACTTAGAGTGATAAGCAGAGCTCTCTACGGCCCACCAGAAAGTAGTGGTTGGTCAACTGGTCAGGAAGTTTTTACAGGAATTATTACAGGAGGAATACTTGGTAGCTTTGCAAATGAGCCTTTTCAAGCTCCTGGATATAAAACCACTAAAGTTCCAATTTTGGGCACTACAATAAGAGAGAGGGAAAGTGGCCCAACTGATTATGAATGGGGTAACGCTGCATTCTGGGGTGCAATGACAGGCTTTACTGCTTTTATAGCTTCACATGGAGCAAATATTCCAGAAATAGTTGTTGGTTTGAGATTGTACTTTTACAGTGGAAAAACAGGTCAACTTTTATGGACAAATCGAGTTAAACTTCACGTAACACCTGAATCTCAATGGAGCAAGCAGGATGTTGGAGAGCTTGTGGATTTTGCAATTAAAAAATCTGTTAATACAATTATGAAATCATTCTGGGAAAGTAATATTGAGAAAAAAATAGCTAAAAATTAATTTTAAGGGGAGCTTTAATGAAAATTTTTAAAATAATTTTTTTAGTTATATTTACTTTTACTTTAAACTTTACATTCATAGATGCAAAAGTGATCACTATAGAAAAAGCTACCCAAATAGCTTCTACATGGCTTAAAAAAACAGATTCAAATAGAGATATTGATAATGTTAAGACAATATTGTTTAAAAATAAAAAATTAGCATATATTTTTAATCTTTCACCAGCAGGTTACATAATTGTCCCTGTTAATGATATTTTGCCACCTATAAAAGCCTACTCTTTAAATAGTAAATTTCAAGCTAATTCTGATTTTGCAAATTTTTTAAAGCAGGAACTATACAATCTACTCTATTCCAATAAATTTTCTGGAGTAACTTTTGAGAATAATAGAGGTATTTGGCAAAACATTTTAAATGGATCAAGCTTTGCAGCTATTGTTCAGAAAGGCCCTCTGTTAAAAACAGAGTGGAATCAGGCACCATTTTACAATGAAAAATACCCAGCTGTATGTTCAGGAGATGAAGATAATATTACAATTACCCATTTTTACGCTGGTTGTGTAATTATTGCAACGGGCCAAATTATGAAATATTACAAGTGGCCAGTTACAGGTAGAGGTGCTCATGTTTATGATGAAGCCACTGTTGGCAAAAGATCCGCAATCTTTTCAGATAGACATTACAACTATGATATTATGCCAGATTATTTGCCACCTACCTTTGATAATTCAACAGACAATGAATCAATAGATGAATTAAGTCTTCTTCTATATGATATAAGTGTGGCTGTTGAAGCTCAATTTGCAGAAGATGCAACAGGAGCATACCTTTTTACTGCATCAGATGCTCTCTATAAATATTTCAAATATAAGCCCTGTCAATATATTTTTAGAAAAAATTATGGAACAGATTCTCAATGGTTTGAAGTTTTTAAAAATGAGATTGACAAAAATAGACCAGCTTTATTTGGTATAAACACCTGTTATAATGCAAATGTTGGTCATGCTGTGGTTGTTGATGGATATAAAATAGATGGTGATTTAAAATTTCTTCACCTTAACATGGGACTTGGTGGAGAGTTTGATGGTTGGTATGCTGTTAATAATATTTTAAATTTTCAGGATCTATTCAGTCAGGAGGCAGTTATAGGTATAGAGCCAGATAAATCAACAGATTACTTAATGGCATATGATAATTTAAAACCAGGTGACAGTTTTGCCCATGTTGTTAAACTTGAAAATAACCCAAATAAAAACAATAAATCTTATGAAGTAGTTAAATTTCAACCAGTAAAATGTGGTTATTTAGACCATATTGCCTATTTTATACCTTATCCACATCTATTATATGAAATTAATGTATATGAAGGTAGTGATAATATGACAGAGGCTTTTAAGTCAGAGCCTATTTATACTGTATCTGGTAGCTCTACAACAACTGGCTGGCAATATGTTGAGCCTGAAAATAACATAAAAATTTCTGCTGGGAAAAATTATTATGTGGTTATTTCTCTTGAAAATAATTTAGAAAGTTTTGATTACATTATACCTGACTCATTTAAATATATTATAACCACTGACAATGATAATCAGGGAACTGGTAATTCATACTATGGTACCTCACTTGATAAACTTGAAAAGCAGGATAGCGAAGATGTTCTTATTAGAATGGGTTTAAAAGATAGTTATTCCTGCACCATTTCTGATAATAATTCAAGTGATATAGAAACTGTTGACAATAATAGTCAGGTAAGCAACATAGCTACCTTGAATTTATACAAATATGACAGTAAAAATATTTTAATTAATCCTGATAATGTAACTATTGTAGTATCAAGTGATAATTCTACACTTATTCAACCTGAAGCAGTTGTTCCATCCAATCTAATAGGCAAGGATGTTTCATTGAAATTATATCTATTTTTGCCAGATTACAATGTTTGGATACCTTATGAAGATGTAAAAACCACATTAAAAGATAAAGTTGTTTTTACAAATATTGCTGAGCCAATTGATTTAAAAGGTCTATCAGGATTAAAAATAGATGTATGGTTTGGATTTATAATTGACAATAACATCTACTACAACAATTACAATATTGTGGTAAATTAATTAAATAAAGTTAAAATTTCTCAATTTATTAATTAATATTAGATCTGCAAGTGTAAGCCTTACCATTGCTGTAATAACAGGGATAATTCTGGGGATAGCAGAAATATCGTGCCTACCTTTTATTTCAATTATTTTTTCCTCATTATATTTGTCAATGGTTTTTTGAGGAAGGCTAATTGATGGAATAGGCTTTATTGGCACTTTAAAAACAATATCTTGACCAGTGGATATACCTGCAAGCATACCACCAGAATTATTTGTTTCAAAACCATCAGGAGTTATGGTATCATTACTTTTAGAGCCCTTCATTTTAGCAATTTCAAACCCTTTACCAAATTCAATCCCCTTAACAGCACCTATACTTAAAATTGCATGTGCTAATCTTGCTTCTATTTTATCAAAAACAGGTTCTCCTATTCCTTCAGGGATATTGCAGATTCTACACTCAACAATACCACCAATAGTATCACCGCTCTCTTTTACTTCTTCTGCAAAAAACTCAAGTTTAGAAACCTTGCTGTTATCTGCAAAGTAGAAAATATTCTCCTCTGCTTTAAAAATATTAATTTTTTCAGCTTTTATTCCACCATATTCAACTGTATAAGTGTAAATTTTTATATTGTTTTTATCAAGAATTTTTTGGGCTATAGCTCCTGCTGCCACACGGCCAACAGTCTCTCTTGCTGATGCTCTACCTCCACCTCTATAGTCGTAATGGCTAAATTTTTTAAAATATGTATAATCTCCATGGCCCGGTCTAAAAATATCCTTTATATTGGAATAATGCTCAGATTTAACATTTTTATTATATACTATTATGGAGATTGGAGTACCAGTAGTTTTACCTTCAAAAACTCCAGAAAGAATCTCAGCTTTATCCTCTTCTTTTCTTGGAGTAACAAATTTGGAATAACCAGGACGTCTCTTAGCAAGTTCTCTATTTATATCATCTTCACATAGGGGAATATTTGCTGGGCACCCATCAACAACAACACCTATTGCTTTGCCATGTGATTCTCCCCATGTGGTTATTTTAAATATCTCTCCAAAACTGTTCATAGACATAATTTGCTGTTTATAAAATTTAATAAATTTTGTCAAACTGAAATAATTCATAATCAAAATATTGTTGAACTATTAAAAAAATTATGTTACAAAAAATTTATGGAAAATAAAACTATATTTGACAGAATAAAAAACTTTGTAATTGCTAAAGAATTGGAAGAGAAGGGGCTTTATCCCTATTTTAGAGAAATCACATCAGAGCAAGATACCAAGGTGACTTTAAAAAATAAAACTTCTAAAAAAGTTCTCATGCTCGGCTCAAACAGCTACTTAGGCCTTACCAACCATCCCAAAGTAAAGGAAGCTGCTATTGAAGCATTGAAAAAGTATGGAACTGGATGTGGTGGTTCAAGGTTTTTAAATGGCACACTTGATATTCATGTGGAGTTAGAGGAGGCTCTTGCAGAATTTGTTGGTAAAGAAGCTGCTCTACTTTATTCCACTGGTTTCATGGTAAATCAGGGAGTACTTTCCACAATAGTGAGAAAAGGAGATTACATTCTATCTGATAAATTTAACCATGCATCTATTGTTGATGGTTGTTTTTTATCTTCAGCTAAAATGATTCGTTATAATCACAATTCCATGGATGACCTTGAAAAAAAGCTTTCAGTTGTATCTAAAAAAGAAGATTCAGGGATTCTTATAGTTACTGATGGTGTTTTTTCAATGGAGGGTGATATTGCTAAATTACCTGAAATTTTAGATATTGCTGAAAAATACAATGCAATGGTTATGGTGGATGATGCACATAGCCTTGGTGTTTTAGGTAAAAATGGTGCTGGCACAGCTTCTCATTTTAATGTAGTTAATAGAGTTGATCTTATTATGGGTACTTTTAGCAAATCTCTTGCATCTGTTGGTGGTTTTATTGCTGGAAGTAAAGATGTTATTCATTATCTCAAGCATAATTCAAGAGCCCATATTTTCAGTGCAAGTATGCCTCCAGCATCTGCAGCATCAGTACTTGCTGCTCTTAAAATTATCTATTCAGAGCCAGAAAGAATAGATAAACTTTGGGAAAATACAGATAGAATGAAAAAAGGACTTTTAAATCTTGGTTTTAATCTTGGTGATACAGAGACACCAATTCTTCCTGTTATAGTAGGAGCAATGGAAACAGCTTTTTTAATGTGCAAAATGCTGGAAAAAGAAGGTATTTTTGTTAATCCAGCAGCACCACCTGCTGTCCCGCCTAATAGATCTTTAATTAGACTTAGCCTGATGGCTACCCATTCTTTTGATGAAATTGATTATGCTCTTGAAAAATTTGAAATAATTGGGAAAAAACTTCAGTTAATTTAAGGAGATTTTTTGAGCAGGTATGAAATTATAGAAGTAAAAAAAAAGAGTGATTTAAAAGCATTTATAAAATTTCCATTAGAGCTTTATCATACAGAGTCAAATTACGTCCCTCATCTTTTTATTGAACGTCTTATGTTTTTCAATGAAAAGTTAAATCCATTTTTCAAGCATGCAAAGGTTAAAAATTTTATTTTACGAGATAACAATGAAATCTGTGGAAGAGTTTCTGCAATTGTTGATTTTGCCCACAATAAATTTCACAATGAAAAAATCTGCTTTTTTGGAAACTTTGATACTATTTACAACAGAGAAATAGCTGAGCTTCTCTTTGATGTTGTTAATAGATTTGCAAGAAAAGAGGGTATGGAGATAATAAGAGGACCAATGAATTTTTCTACCAACCATGAATGTGGTTTGCTTGTTAAAGGGTTTGATTCTCCTCCTAAAATTATGATGACCTACAACTATCCATATTATCAGGAGTTAATTGAGGAAAATGGATTTTATAAAGCTAAAGACCTTCTTGCATATATGCTTGATACTGAAAAGATGGATCTAAAAAGGTTGAAAAAAGCATCAAGCACTTTAAAAAAACGGTATAATTTAAATATTAGAAAGATAAATTTCAAAAAATTTAAAAAAGAGCTTGGAATAATTTATGATATTTACAACTCAGCATGGGAGAAAAATTGGGGATTTGTCCCTATGGATAGGGAGGAGTTCTTTCATTCCTCTGATATGTTAAAATATTTTGCTGATGAAGATTTGATATTAATAGCAGAAGTTAATAGTCAACCGGTTGGGTTTATTGTTGCCCTACCTGATATTAACAAAATTTTAATTAAGTTAAAAGGAAAATTATTACCAACAGGAATTTTTAAATTATTGCTTAACAAAAAGAAAATTAAAGAACTGAGAATAATCACCCTTGGATTAAAAGAGGGTTACAGAAATAAAGGAATTGACTATGTATTAATCTCTGATGTTGTGGAAAACGCTATTAAAAAAGGTATCAGGTATGGTGAATGCTCCTGGATACTTGAAGATAATTTAAAAATGAACAATGCTTTAAAAAAGTTAAATGGTGAAGTTTACAAAGTATATAGAATTTTTGAAAGAGAAGTTTTATGAATGAAATTGTTAGTTTCATTGTTAATACTGTTGGCTCCCTCGGTTATTTAGGGATTTTTTTTATGATGTTTCTTGAAAGCTCATTTTTCCCATTTCCAAGTGAAGTTGTTATGGTGCCAGCTGGTTACCTTGCGCACAGAGGAGATATGAGCTTTATATTTGCTATTTTTATGGGAGTATTAGGAAGTATTACAGGAGCGATTTTTAATTATTTTATAGCTTATAAATTTGGAAGAGCAGGGATACTTAAATTAATTAAAGAGGAGAAGTTGAAAAAGTTAGAAAATTTTTTTGAAAATCATGGTCATATTTCCACATTTACAGGACGTTTAATACCTGGGGTCAGGCAATATATCTCGCTACCAGCAGGACTTGCTAAAATGGATATTTTTACCTTTATTATTTACACTGCTTTTGGTGCAGGTATATGGGTTTTTATTCTTACATTGCTTGGTTATTTAATTGGCAAAAATGAAACATTAATAAAAAAATATTTACATCATATCACTATTGCAACTTTAATTTTTGTTGTGATTTTAATATTTGCTTATATTAAAATTAGAAAGAGAAAAAGTGACAATATCCATAAAGCCAGTAATTGACAAGCTTATTAACAATAATTTTCAGTGCTATTTATGCAGTTACAGCGCAATAGACCTTTATTTAAATAGTAAAATCTCGCCAGATTACTCCTATTTGATAACAGATGCCACTTTAATAGAGCTATTTAAATTATTCAATAATGTAGAATTTTACAAAATCCCTTTTTTTGATGCTGTTATTGAACATAATGAGACAAAAATATTAATTTTTACATCAGAACATGGGAGTTTTCCAGATTTTCCATTTAATGTGCAATATTTTCTTTTTGACTGTAAAAAAGGTATATTTAAAACTTTTGAAAATAGCTTTGATAATATAAAAAATGCTTCAATGAAAATAAGTAGCAAATCTTCACCTTATCTAATACCTGAAAAAGCCAAGTTAACTTCAAAGTATGATTTTATCTGCAATGACCCTCTTTTAAAAATTTCTCCATTGCCAGTAAATATTCATGAAAATTATCAGAAAGAGATTCTCGTTTCAATTCTTGAAGGAGAACATGCTGACAAAGGATTGGAAATATTGCTACAATCAGGTTTTATTGAAAAATTCTGGCCTGAAATTTATGAAATGACAAAAATAGAGCATGTTAAAGACTTTCATCCAGAAGGTAACGTTTGGTTACATACACTTGAATCTCTTAAATTTTTAAAAAAGAGAAATTTATTAAATGCTCTTTCACTTTTCTTGCACGACATAGGTAAGGCTTTCTGTGATAGTACAAAAGATAAGCCTTTTTATGGTCATGCTGAGATTGGAGCAGGTATTGCAAAAAAATTTTTAAAAAGGCTTAATTTCAGCAATGACTTTATTGAAAGGGTGAGTTTTCTAATTAAATACCATATGCTTCCACCTGCACTTAATAAAATTCCAGAATATAAATTATCAAAAATAGTATCCCATCCAGATTTTGAAGCTATATTTGAAATTTATAGAGCTGATATATCATCTTCATATAAACCACTTGAAAAATTTTTTGAAATAAAAAGATATTACAGAAAGTATTTGAAAGCTTCTAATTATATTTAATATTTTTCCAAAAATCTGTGGCAAGTATCACCAAAATAGTGTAAAATTCAAGCCTGCCTATAATCATGCAGAATGATAAAATTAATTTTCCAAATCCTGTGAATCCTGCAAAATTATCAACAGGTCCAACATTTCCTAAACCTGGACCAATATTACTTAAAGTAGCAATAACAGCAGAAAGTGATGTTACAATATCCTGACCTCCAAAGGCAAGTAAAAGAATAGATGATATTGTAAAAACAAGAAAATATAGAGCAATAAAGCTTAAAATAGATGAAACTATATTTTCTTCTATAATTTTACCTTCTATTTTAAGATTTTTCACAGCATTAGGATGAATTATTTTATAAATTTGATTCCAGGTGTATTTTAAATAAACATAGATTCTAATATGTTTTATTCCACCACCTGTTGAACCAGCACAGCCACCAATTAACATTAAAAGTATTAGTAAAAACTGACAAAGATAGCTCCATTTTTCATAATCAGCAGTACCATAACCTGTGGTTGTAACTATTGAAACAACTTGAAACACAGCATATCTAAAAGCATCAGATATGGTATGATAATGTTTATTAATAATCAATGAAATTGTTAAAATTAGTGTAGCTATTAAATTAATAAAAAAATAGAACTTTACCTCTGTATTTTTTAGAAAACACTTCAGGTTTTGCTTAAAAACCATTTGATAATGCAGGGAAAAATTAATCCCGGCCAAAAACATAAAAAAAGTTATCACATAATCAATATATGCAGAATGATACGCTGCAATACTTGCATTTTTAGTAGAAAAACCACCGGTAGCCATTGTGGTAAAAGCATGACATGTAGCATCATAGAGAGACATTCCACCAAGCATTAAAAGTATTATTTCAGCAACAGTAAAAATAAAGTAAACAAGCCAGAGCAGCTTTGCAGTATCTTCTATTCGAGGAGTTAATTTATCTTTAGTTGGACCTGGTACTTCCGCTTGATATAGCTGCATCCCGCCAATTTCAAGAAAAGGAAGTATTGCTATTGATAAAACTATTATCCCCATACCTCCAAGCCACTGAATTAAACTACGCCAGAAAAGAAGGCTTGGAGCAACAGATTCTATATTTGTAAGTATTGTTGAGCCAGTAGTGGTAAAACCTGATGTAGATTCAAAGAATGCGTCTATAAATGTGTTAAAATACTTAGAAAAATAGAAGGGAAGAGCGCCTATAAAAGAAAATATTGTCCACCCGCAGGCAACTATAAAAAAACCATCTTTATGAGTCAATTCTTTACTTTGTGGTTTAAAAAACTTAAAAAGAGCAGAACCTATGATTATGGATAGTGAAGAGATTATAAACAATCTCAAACCTTCTCCATCGTGATGATGGATAAGAGAGATTATAAGCGGTATTATAAGGCATACTCCTACAAACACTATTAACGCTGATAATATTTTCAACGAAAGTTTTATATTCATTATGCAAAAATCTTCTCAAGGCTTGACAATGCCTCTGATTTTGTGAAGATAATTAACTTATCATCTTTTTTAAGTATGGTATCGCCTTTGGGTATAATAGCATTGTTATTTCTAACAACTGCCCCTATAATTGTATTTTCTGGTAGATAAATTTCCATTATCTGCTTGGATACAAGAGTATCTTTTGTAATAACATACTCAATTATTTCTGCTTTACCTTCAAAAATTGGCACAGCTGATACCACTTTTCCACGTCTAACATATTTTAAAATATAGCTTGCTGTAATAAAACGAGGACTTAATATGTTATCTATGCCAAAAGAATCAAGAAACTGGGAATAGCCTGTACGCCTGATAAGTGCTATAGTTTTCCTTGTTCCAAGTTTTTTAGCAATCATTGAAGTAATAATATTAACCTCGTCATTATTGGTAACAGAAATAACAATATCAGCATGTTCAAATCCTTCATTTAATAGCTGAGAGATTTCCAGTGCGTCAATATTAAGTATTAGAGCATTTTCTATAATTGAATCTGCGTGTTTACATTTGTCTAAATTTTTATCTATAATTGTAAGTTTGTACGGTTTGTATTTTGATAAAATTTTGGCTATTTCAATGCCAACTTCACCAGCACCAATAAGGAAGATATTTTTCGAGTCTTTATCCCTTTTTTTTGAGGTTCTGAAAAGCTTTTTTATTGATTTTATATGCTTTCCAAGGGTAAGAAAAACTATATGATCTCCTTCAAGAATTTTATCATTTCCTTTTGGGATGATATACTCATTGTTCCTTTCAATTGTAACAATTAGAAAAGGGTATTTGGCTCTATACTCATTAAGCTCCATTAGAGATTTATTGCAAAATGGATTCTCGCTGGTAACAATAATACCAAATAAAATTACCTTTCCATCGTCAAATGTTATAAACTCATGAGCTTCTGCAAATTCAACTAAATTTTCAACTTCATTTGCAACAGCATAATTGGTATTTATAAACAAATCTATTCCAAGTCTTTTTATATCAAGATTGGAAAATTCATTATTTTGAACCCTGGCAATTTTAAGCGGTATCTTATATTGGTTTGCAATAAAGCATGAAATAAGGTTTACCTCATCTTTGTCTGTAACAGCAACAAAAATATCACTATCTTGAATTTGGGCATTCTCCAGATCAGCAATAGAAGCACCATCACCAGTAAATGTAAAAGCATTAACTTTAGAGGAGATTTCATTAAGCCTTCTTTCATTTTTATCAAGGATTGTAACCTCATGATTTTCTGATGACAGCTTTTCTGCAAGATTGTATCCAACCTCACCAGCACCAACAATAAATATTTTCAAAAACTCCTCCCTTGCTGTTAATGTTGTTAATAAAATATCATTATATTATTTTTTCACAAAAATCAACAACTATGCATACCAATTAATATTTAAATTTGTTTTTATATTCTTTGTTTACATAATATATATTATGCGAAGTAAAATATTTAGAAAAACCCCTATTGTTTTGATAATTTTAATTAAGTTTTTTTTGTTTTTTGGAAACAACTTACGCAATACAAAACTATATACAAAATCCAACAGCAATTTTTACAAACTCCTATTCAACATACAAAAGCTGTCATTTTGAGGGCTTCAGCCTGAAAAATCTCATGCTCCAGCCTTGGATTGCAATTGACAAAGATTTCATTACTTGCATATATAAACTTAAAAATAAACTTCCTCACTTGTCTTAAAACAATTACCATGTTTTTGGTTTTTCAACTTTTTGTTTATTTGTGCACAAACAAATTATTCAGCAAAA
>CAZIZE010000084.1:0-23128 GCA_964543655.1 uncultured bacterium | reverse complement strand
AATCTAAAGTACCGTTAGAGTTGAACTTTATAGAGTTGTTATCTATACCTAATTGACTTAATAGAGTATAAATCAATGAAATTGAATCAACTGGCGCTGGAGATAATTCATCAGTAACTCCATTATTAATTAAAACAATATTTCCTCTTGGGGAAACAGCTAAGTTACCATTAAAACTATTTGAAATAATAGATGCTTTAGATATAAAAATTGGTATAGTAAAATTATCAATTGTTAATTTTTCACTACCATCATAATTATTTGTTTTAAAAGAAATATTTTGAAAATATTGTTTAATTGTCTCTTCAGCAACTAACTTAGAGTTTATACTTTGATTATCAATTTGGTAAATTGTTTTTGTAGGAGCAACAACCGAAGGTAACAATTGTTCTATCTTACTTGAAGTATCATTATCAATATTTAATGATTTAATATTTGGCTGGCTGATAACACCTTCTGTTATATCTATTGAAGCTAAATTAATAACTTTTATTAACTTATCAGAAGAAATTGAAGTATCTGCTGAGAAATTGTTTGTATCAAGGTTTATATCATCAGAGATCTTTTCTACCAATGATTTAGATAGATTTTTTAATAAATCTAAATTTGTTTTATCCAATCCATCTTCAGTTACCTTTAACAGATTTGATGCCATTACTGAAACACCTGAACGCACTTCTTTGGCATCATCAGTTTTAAATTTATTATTTGCTACTGATGAAACTGATGTTATAACTGTTTGGGTTATATTTTGACTAATATTTTTTGCTTTTTGAATTAGCTCTGTTTTAACTTCAGGAGTCATTTTAGCTTTTAATTTATCAATATTATTAAATACTTTACCCATTGATTGGGTTGAGTTGTTAATTATCTCAGATAGCTGTTGGGAATTGGCTACCTTTGCAGCCTGTTCTATTGAACTATTGACTACATTACCAGCACTATTAATTAATCCTGAGACTTCTTGAGGAGTAGCATTTTGTGTTACAGCAGCTTCAAGCCCTGCATTAATAGTACTATCTAATTTTGACACAATACTTTTAATCTCTTCAGGATTTTTAGATGTTTTTGTTAATTCATTTAATTGGTCGGTTATTAATAATGATGAATTAAAAATATCTTTTAAGGTTTGAATATTTTCTGAGCTAATAAGATTTTTAGACAAGTTTTCAAAATATGATAAGGATTGTGAAAGTGTATCTATATCAACATTGGCTGAATTATCCTTTAAAGTTTTAGCATATGAAATAATAGTTTTATAATTTTCTATAATTTTATTCAATGTTTTATCTGATATGCTTTCTCCATTTTCCATTAAAGCAGTAATACCTCTAACAGAATTATAAAAATCTTTTATTATTGTATTCATTACATTTGTAGTTTCTTTAATGGTATCATTGTTTGCTGTTCCATTTTTTATCTCTGTAATATTGTCTAACAAATTTTCTAATCTGTTACTAATTTCATTTGTAATATTATCTGCATTAAAAACACTACCGCTTCCGGATAATTTGATAAATTTAACTCCCAAATTTCCAATATCAATAGCGATTTTTCCATTATAAGTATTGAGTTTATTGGGTAAAAAATTAATTGAAAAATTACAAGATTGAAATCCATCTATTTTATTACAAGAAAAATTGTCGATACTAAAAGAGTTTGCATCATTTTTCATAAATTTTAAGCTGTTAATTGAAATACTCTGACTACCTACATTAAAAATTGTTATTTCTGCTTTTTTTTCAAATCCCACAGATACAGAGCCAAAATCGTGGAAATTTTCAGAAAAAATGATAATAGATTTATTACAACTTTCATTGTCATTATTAAAATTTATTTTGTATGTTTTATTTGTTAAATAAATTTGAGTTTTTTCCCAATCAGAGGTTAATTTATCAGAATTAAGAAAATAGAAGTGCCCATTGTACCATAAACCAATGGCAACTTCTTTTATTTTATCAGGAAAATAAAATGAGAATTTTCCTTCTTTATCTGTCCAGGTTGTAGACAAAATCTCTCCTGTTTCTTGTGATAAAAATATTATCTTTGCATAAGAAAGAGGTTTTTGCCCATTGTATATTTCACCTTTTAATTCTCTTGATAATTTATCAAGGGTTACTTCAATTGTAGAATCTTTTGTAATTGTATAATTGATTTCTTTGTAAAGATTGTCTTTTAAAATTTTTATATTTAAGTTTTGATTATAAGTTAATCCAACTATAGTAGCACCACCAAAAATATTGGGTTTCTTATAAATGGTATCAATGTAATTACCTTGATAAAATAAATCAGCTATAATTGAAACAGACATCATATCATTTACACTGGAAATAAGTTTTAACCCCAGTTTATAAGGTTGATTCAATTTTAAATTTAAAACTGTATTGGATTCTAAATCTATTGTTGATGCATCAGAAAGCGAATGAACAATCCCATTTTCTGAATAAAAATTAATACCTTCAAAATTATCTAATACTTTAGAGTTGCTTGGTACATTTATATATCCGAGTTTATATTTTCCAGGTGGTAAAAAGTTTAGATTTACTGTTTCTCCATTTTTTATAAAAATTTTTCTACTAAAGAATAATCTCCAATTTCCATCTGTATCTTCTTTGAAAAGTAGTAACCATCTGTTTTTCAAATCAAAACTTTCATCACTGAAATTAACAGTTAAAGTAAGAGCATCATTTAATTCAATAGTTTTACTATTGTCATCCTCTTCAGAAATTTTAAATTTTATCAAACCATCGGTACTTTTAATTGTATCTCCGCTACTAACATAAGCCCAGATATAATAATTCCCAGCTGGCAAAAATCCTTTTACAGTATTAGACGAAATATTTAATTTTATTGGTAAGATCTTGTTGAAATTGGTTTCAGGTATAATGTAAAGTTCACCAGAAATATTATCATCAGTTATCCCTGAAAATGAAATTGAAAAGTCAGTTGTTTCATCTGACTGTACTGATGAACCATTACAACATGATGAAGAAAGTTGTAGAGATACATCTAAATTATATGAATTGTTATTGGTAAAAGTAAAGGTTTTTAATGATAATGGGAAAAAACAATTAAAAACAACTGTTCCATTATCCAACAACCAACCTAACTCTTTTGTTTTATTGTCTCTAATTGCTAAAATATATTCTCCATTATCAATATTTTGAAAGGTATAATTATCACTACCATTAAATGTAAGGTTTTTTTCAACATCAGCCCAGATAGGTTTATTGTCACTCTGATTTATTAAATAAAAAGTCCCTGTACAGTTAGGAGTTGAGCATGAAAGATTTACGGTAATACTATTTTGATTTCCCTGAAATGGAAGAGAGTCAGCAAAAAGAAAATTTGATAAAAATGTTAATGCAATAATGATTATAAAAGTTATTTTGTGCTTCATACTAATCTCCTTATTTTATTATTTAATAATTTCTAATTTTAATTATTAAGAAAGTCAAGAAAAATTTAAATTTATTTATTGACTTAATTTTTATTTAACAGTTATATAATTTTATGCTGAATATGGTGAATTTAAAACAATATAATTTAAGGGAAATTAAAGAATTTTTGCATAATTATTTTATTAACAATAACTTAATTTTAAAAAATGAAAAGATTTTATTAAAACCTAACCTTATTTCTCCAAAAACAGCAGATAAAGGAGTTAATACCCATCCAGCAGTTATTCAGGCTGTTGGAGAATATTTAAAAGATTTTAATAACAAAATTTTTATTGGTGATAGTCCTGGAGTGGGCACTTTAAAACTTAATCTTAAAGTTTCAGGTATTTTAGAAGTTGTAAAAAAATTGGACATTTCTATTTATAACTTTAAAAAATGTATTGAAATTAAGAAGGAAAATAACAAAATTTTAAAAAACTTTAAAATAGCAGATGCTGCTTTTAATTTTGACAGAATTATCAATATAGCAAAATTAAAAACACACTGCATGACTGATATTACTCTTTGTGTGAAAAATTGTTATGGATTTATAGTAGGCAGAGAGAAAGTAAAATATCATTTGAAAGCAGGTCATAATATTAATTTGTTTGCTGATATATTAATAGACATATTTGAGACAGTAAATCCTGAAATTAATATAATTGATGGTATATTAGGAATGGAAGGAAATGGCCCCACTTCAGGTAATAGAAAATATTTTAAAATTTTTGGAATTTCTCAAAATGGATACTTGCTTGATAGAGCAGTTGAAAGATTGGTTGGTTTTAAACGTAAAACAGTTGTTTCATATCAAGCTACAAAGAGGGGATTATTAGATGAATCTTTGATACCAGAGCTAAATTTAAAATTGCAAAAAATAAAGCGTGCAAAAAGTAAATCAGCAAGATTTAGAATACCAAAATTTATAACAGATATTTTTATGGCAAAGCCATCTATAAACAATAAAGTTTGTAAAAAATGTATGAAATGTTTTAATTCATGCCCTCCACAAGCCATAATTTATAAAGATGGAAAATTAGAAATTGATTATTTAAAGTGTATAAGATGCTTTTGTTGCCATGAGCTGTGCATATATGGTGCAGTAGATATTAAAAGATTATTTTTTTAAAAACTCAAGCTTATAATTGTAATACTTTATATCACCTTTAATTTCATCTTTAATTATATGCTCAAATTTGTACGAATCAAATGATAAAATATTTTTTATTGGGATTGTTTTTGTTAATAAATTATTGTTGTTTTTATCATAAAATTTTATAGTTAATTTAACATTTTCTAATATTTTTGGGCAGTTGTTGTCTATTAGACCTGTTACTTTTATATCAAAACCATCTTTTTTAGCATCATATACAGGAATTGCTTCAAAATTTTTAACAACAGGCATACATTTTTTTACACTTTTACTACTTTTGCTTTTACTATTTTTGGGGTTATTATCTGTTTGTGAAGAATTAACAGAGTAGGTGTTTAATTTTTTAATGCTTTTTATATTTTTTTTGGGATAAATAATATATCCTCCATACTTAAAAACTTTAATGTAACCCTTCTTCTCTATATAAGAGTCAGCTTTAATTTTAGTACCACCTTTTAAAGTTATTATGTAAGATACTTTTCCTATAAGAGAAAAAGGGATAAACATAATTAAAAAAAAGATGAAAAATTTTAAAATTTTAGCCATTGAAATCCTCTATTCTCATAAAAAAAGTTTCATCTTTGCATATTGTAAGATTATTGATAATTTTAATAGCTTTTTTTATATCTCTTTCCAGTGATTCATGTGTTATCATTACAATATAAACAGGTAGGTCCATATTTTTAACTCTTCCTTTCTGAATAACTGCTTCTATGCTAATATTGTTTTTACCCAAAATTCCAGAAATTTTTGATAACACTCCAGGCATGTCAGCAACAGAAAAACGTAGATAATATTTGCTTTTAAGTTTATTAATATCCTTTATTTTATATTTTTTTATCCTACTCCCTTTAATTGTAAAAACTGGCTTCATATTTTTTGCACGGTTAATTAAATGTAGCCCAGCGTCCACAATATCTGCTACAACGCTGTTAGCAGTTGGGTATCTACCTGCACCTTTACCATAATAAAGTGAAGGCCCAAGGAACTCACTTTTTACATATATTGCATTATAAACACCTTTGATATTTGATAAAATAGAATCTTTCTTGATCAACACAGGATGTACCCTACCTTCAATGCTACTGTTCTTTTTCTTGGCAATTGCAAGAAGCCTAATTGAATACCCAAATTCATTTGCAAATTCTATATCCCTATCAGTAATTTTACTAATTCCTTCAACATATAGATTATTAAAATCAAATCTTATATTGTATGCAAGCATCATTAATATTGCAAGCTTATGAGCTGCATCTATTCCCTCTATATCAAAAGTAGGGTCACTTTCTGCATACCCTTTTTCTTGAGCTTCCTTTAGAGCATCATTAAAAGAGAGTCCTTTGTCAGTCATTTCAGTAAGAATATAATTGCAGGTGCCATTTAATATACCGTAAAAATACTCTATATTATCTGATAGAAGAGTTTCTTTAAAAACCCTTATAATTGGTATTCCACCTGCAACACTTGCTTCAAAAAATAGATCAACTTTATTTTTCTCTGCTTCTTTTGCTAAATCATATCCAAAAGTTGCAAGGACAGCTTTATTAGCAGTAACAACAGATTTTTTATTTTTCAATGAATTAAGGATAATTTCCTTTGCTGTGTCAACACCTCCAATTAACTCAACAACTATGTGAATATCTTTGTCATTGTATATATCCTCTATTTTATCAGTAAACTCTATCTCATTGCTAAAAATATTTCTTCTTTTATTTAAATTTTTTACTAAAACTTTCTTTACCTTAAAATCTATTCCAGTTCTTAAAGAAATTAAATTGCTATTCTTTTCAAGAACATCAAATACTCCTTTGCCAACAGTTCCAAATCCACATAATCCAAGATTGATCTGCTTCACTTTAAACCTCGTATTTATTTTTCTGCTCTTTTTATTAGTTGGTCAATGAGCTGTGGATTACAACCACCAATTCTATGGCCATTAATGAATATAGTTGGTGTGCCTCTTACTCCAAATTTTCTCCCAAGTGCTTCACCTTTTTTAATTTTCTCCATTATACTTTTTTCTTCCATAGTTTTTTTGAATTTATCCCATTTATTTGCAGGTATTTTTTTCTTTAATTCTTCCATTATTTTTTTCTTATCGCCATTTACTGTTTCAACAAATTTATGTAAATCAAAACCCATTATTTTGCCTGCTTCATAAATCTTAGCAAGAAGAATAGCATTTTTATGGAAAGGAAGAGGATAATGTTTGTAATATACAGCAACTTTATCTTTATATTTTGCTTCTATATAAGCCATACATCTTCTGCAAAATGGGCACTGAAAATCACCAAAATAAACAATCTTTATTTTGCTATTTTTATTTCCTAAGATAAAATCATTTTTATTAAAAGGTACCTTGGCTACTGTATATAGGCTTTCATAGTAGCTTATTAAATTTTCTCTTTTGCCTATTTCTTCAAGACCTCTAATCATATATTTTCCATCAGTTAAAAAAGCAAGTCTTTGACTCCTTTTACCTTTTGAAAGTTCGATAATTACAAATTTGAAATTTTTAAGATCAAGGTCTTTTATATGAATATCTTTTTCAAGAATTAATTTTACATTAACTCCTCTATTTTTAAAAAAAGCTTTAAACTTTTTAACAGCCATTTGTCCTGGTGTCATATTTCCAGCAAAGCATAAAGTTGTAAAAAAAATAAAACTAATAACCATACTACTAAAAAATTTTTTCATAATGAAACCCTCCTAAATTATTTTTTATATTCTCTATTTAAAGCATTTGAAAATAAACCTACAAGGCTTATTATCATATTTTTGGGAATGGAGTTAATGCTATTAGCAGATATGAAGATATTATTAAATTCATCAGAAAAGAGAAATTTCAATTTTAAATTTTTAAAAATTTCAAATATTAACTCAATTTTATCCTTTGATATAGAATAGTTTTCTAACAATGGCAGATTTTCAATATCATCAATGAGCTTTTTAAAGTTTAAATCAGGCTGAAGAATTTTTTTGTAAATAAGGTTTTTATATATACTTTTATCTGCCACTATTTTCTCAATAGGATAAAATTTATCTGATATTTCTGACTGATTTAAATATGTTATATCATTTCCTATGAAAGACAGAAATATTAGATAAATCAAGGCAAATCCATAAATATCCTGAACCGGCAATGCAGATGATTTTTTGCCAAAAAGTATAGTAAAGTTATCTCCTTTTTTCTGGGCTCTTTCACATAAAAAATATATTTCTAAATGTTTTACTGGATTAAAGTAAAGAGCCCAATTAAAACTGTCAAAAATTTTAAAATTTAAGAGAGTACCATTTAAAAATTCGGCAATTTCTTCTATTTTATTATCATCTATGCTTTTAAGTTTGTCATAATATTTTATTTTAACAAATTCTTTTAACTTACCGTGCCATTTCCAACCATTTGGAAAAGATTTTAAATTAACAAATGGAAAAATAGAATTACTCATTTTTCAAAATATATCTAATCCTTTCAAGATTTTCAATTTGCTCATAAAAAAATTTATCTACTACTTTAAAGTTATATTGATTGACCATATTAAATAATTCGTTTTCTGTCAACCCCCCGGCAACACACCAGCTCCAAGCATCTGGGTCATCTCTATATATATCCCTATTTGTTATATTTTTCCAGAAAAGGTCACCAATAATTAAATATCCATCTTTTTTTAATATAACATTTAATTCTTTAAGTAAAGCTGTTTTATCTATTACAAGATTAAAACTCCCATTCATTATAACAACATCAAAAGAGTTTATTTTAAAGGGTAAAATAGGCATAGTGCCATTAATTTTTAAAATACCCTCTAAATTAAATAATTTTAAAAAAGATATGGATATATCAAAACTGATAACTCTATATGCACCTTTTCTCAATGCCACAATAGAATCAAGTCCTGCACCAGAACCTAAATCAAGAATAGATTTTCCCTTAAAATCAAGAAATGGTGGAAAAGGATATACAACTGGAAATGCAAATTCTATAAGATACTCATAATCTTCTAAAATGTTTTCAGAATAGCCAATATTAATAAAATCTTCTTTTTTCAAAAGATTTATAAGATTTGGATTATCTGTGGAATAAGTTTCTTTAATTTTTTTTAAAATATTTTTCATAAATAAATAAAAAATCTCCCTCATTTGAGGGAGTTTTTTTATAATTTAAATGCAGATTCAATTCCTGCATATTTTTTTCTAAGTTTTGGTTTCTCAATTTTACCAGTTGGATTTCTTGGCACATCATCAAAAAACACCTTCTTTGGTTGCTTATATCTTGGTAATTTTTTGCAAAATTCTAAAATTTCTTCTTCAGTAACAGCTCTATTTGGTTTTAATTTTACTATTGCTATGGCAATTTCTCCAAGCCTTTCATCTGGCACACCAATAACAGCAGCATCCTGGATGTCTGGATGATCCTGTAGAAAATCTTCAATTTCCACAGGGAAAATATTTTCTCCACCTGTTATAATAACATCTTTTTTCCTGTCAACTAAATATATAAATCCATCCTCATCAACTCTTGCCATATCTCCTGTATAGAGCCAGCCATTTTTAAGTGCATTTTTAGTAGCTTCAGGATTTTTATAATACTCTTTCATTACACCTGGGCCTTTTACTATTAATTCACCAACTCCACCTTTCTCAACAGGATTACCATCTGGATCCACAATCATATATTCCCAGTCAAAACCAGGAACTCCAATAGCACCAACTTTATGCACATTTTCAATCCCAAGATGAACACATCCAGGGCCTGTTGATTCGCTTAATCCATAATTTGTATCATATTTATGATCTGGAAAAACTTTAAGCCAATCTCTAACAAGACTTGGTGGAACTGGTTGAGCACCTATGTGCATAAGCCTCCATTTAGATACATCGTAATCTTCTAACTTTATCTCTCCCATTTCAATTGCAGTAAGTATATCCTGAGCCCAAGGCACAAGAAGCCATACAATTGTGCCACCCTCTTCTGATACCGCTTCCAAAATCCATTTAGGACTTACACCTTTGAGTATAACTGCCTTAGCACCAACTATAAAATTTCCAAACCAGTGCATTTTAGCTCCTGTGTGATACAGAGGTGGAATAAGTATAAAATTATCTTCATGTGTTTGAAGGTGATGTCTATTTTCTACAATACATGCACTTTCAAGGTTCCTATGTGTAAGTAAAATAGGCTTAGGTTGTCCAGTTGTACCTGAAGTAAAGTAGAGTCCTGCTTCATCTGTTATATTTATTTCAATATTTGGCTCTTCTGTAGAACAATTTTTTATAACATTATTGTAGTCTTCTGCAAAATCAGGACATGGAGTTTTGCCATCAGTAACGTAAATATATTTTTCTATATATTTATCAAGATTTGGTTTAGCTTCCTCTATTCTATCTATAAACTCTGGACCAAAGAATAATATTCTTCCTTCAGAAATTTCTGTGCAATATTCAATATCTTTTGAAGTAAATCTAAAGTTTAGTGGTACAACCCATGCGCCTGTTCTTAATATTCCAAAGTAAAGGGGTAGCCATTCAAGACAGTTTACAAGTAAATGTATAACCTTGTCTCCCTTTTTTATCCCGTAATTTATAAGAAAATTTGCAACTCTATTTGCTTCATCATCAAACTCTTTCCAGGTAATCTCTCTTCTAATATTCTCAGCTGGTATTCTTTCAATTAATGCAGTTTCATTGCCATACATTCTGGCATTTCTTGCAAGAATTTCAGTAATGATCATAATCCCCTCCTTTAAAATTTTTAGATATTGACGTAATGCAAGATATATACCGATTAAAAATAAAACAATGTGCTACTTAATTACACTGAGTTTATCATGACATTGAACACATTCTGCAATTTTTTCATGGTTATTGTCTTGAGGTAATGAATTGTGGCAATCAAAACAATCAGAGCCACATGATGTTTCTGCACTTTTATCATTTAACAATGAATTTTCACCACAACCGCTTCCGTGGCAATTAATGCAAGATTTTATTATTTTGTGCTGTTTTGGTTTTTCAAAATTAAGTTTAGGGTGGCATTTTAGACATGAACCACTACATGCAATCAAATTTCCACCTGAAATTAAAATTAAACAGCAAATTATAAAAATTAATTTCCTCATCCTATCCCCCTTTTTTATAAATCAACGCCTAAAACCTCTATACTATTTTCAAGAAGAAGAGCTGTTGTAACTCCAACACCATTTGTTAAAATTCCATTTATATATATTTTATTCACACCACAAGATGGACTTTTATCTTGAAAATATGCTACTTTTATACCATGATTTTTTACAAAACTTAAAACTTCATTGGCTCCTTTAATAAAATTATCAGTGACATCAATACCTGATTTAGTTAAAACCTTAGATTTACCATTAATTACGTAAAATCCATCACCATACTCAATTTCTGCTTTTTCCCTTGGAGTCGGGAGCCCTCCTAACTGCTCAGGGCAAAGTGGTATTAAAGTATGTTTTTTCAGGTAAATATCAAGATATTTGCATATCTTGCTTTTTGAATTGTAGCGGCAGTTAAAACCCATTAAACAAGCACTTATAATAGCACAATTTTTTAAAATCATACCTATTTATACCACGTTTTTTCAAAAAATCAATCTTAACTTTTTTTAACTTGACTAAAATTTAATTATTATTATTTTTAAGGCAGAACTTAAAAACAACAATAGAAAAGGAGAAGAAAAATGGCTAAGAGAATATTGATAATCTTAATGGCTCTATTATTTTCAATTCAGTGCTACGGTTTTAGCTTTGGCTCATCAGGTAATAATAACCTGCCTAATTTTGTTGAAATTGTAAAAAAAGTAAAACCAGCAGTGGTAAACATTAACACTACCAAAATTATTAAAAGAAAATTTTATAATCCATTTCACAACTTTCATTCACCTTTTGGTGAAAATGACCCATTTTCAGATTTTTTTAACAAATTTTTTGGGCAACAATATACAAAAAAATATAAACAAAAAAGTCTTGGCTCCGGGTTTATTATTTCAAAAGATGGTTATATTTTAACCAATAATCATGTTGTTGCAAATGCTGATGAAATTAATGTTACTTTATCAAATAACCACACATATAAAGCTAAAATCATAGGTACAGATCCAAAAACTGATATTGCTTTAATTAAAATTAATCCAAAGGGAGATGACTTAACTGTTGTTAAACTTGGAGATTCTGATAAACTTCAGGTAGGTGAGTGGGTGCTTGCAATCGGGAACCCTTTTGGCTTTTCAAGAACTGTAACTGCTGGTATTGTAAGTGCAAAAGGAAGAGTTATTGGAGAGGGACCATACGATTCATTTATTCAAACTGATGCAGCTATTAATCCAGGTAATAGTGGTGGTCCGCTAATAAACTTAAAAGGAGAGGTTGTTGGTATAAATACAGCAATAATAGCAGCTGCACAGGGTATAGGTTTTGCAATTCCTATTAATATGGCTAAAGCCATTTTACCACAATTGAAAAAAAATGGAAAAGTTATAAGAGGGTGGTTAGGTGTTTATATTCAAAATGTAACAAAAGATTTAGCTGATTATTTTGGAATGAAAGAGCCACATGGTGCTTTAGTTTCTCAGGTAGTTGAAGGTAGTCCAGCTGCAAAAGCTGGTATGAAACGAGGTGATATTATAATTAAATATGATGGAAAAGATGTAAAAGATATAAATCAATTACCAAGAATGGTGGCAACTACCCCTATTGGAAAAGAGGTTAAGGTTGTTGTTCTCAGGGATCATAAAGAGATTACTTTAACAGTGAAAATAGGTAAAATGCAAGGAAATGGTACAGAAACAGCTTCAGAGGAAAAGGTTGATAAACTTGGCCTAACAGTTACTAATATTACACCTGATATTATGAAGCGATACGACTTAAGCGATAATAGTGGAGTTTTAGTAGTAAAAGTAAAACCAAATAGTATTGCTGATAAAGCAGGGATACAGGAAGGTGATATTATAAAATCAATGGAGTATCATATTGTAAAAAATGTTGATGATTATGAAAAAATTTTGAAAAATTTCCACAAAGATAAAATGCTTGTTGATATTAAAAGAGGAAAGAGTAGAATATTCTTTGTACTTAAATTTAAATAAATTCAACCCGGGAATTACCCGGGTTTTCCCTTCTAAAATTTCCAGATCATATATAGTGCTTTTCATAAAATAAAAAGAATAAAGACTTTTGCACAGTAAAAAATGGTAAAAATTAATCCAATAGATAAGTAAATAAAAGTAAGTAGTTACAATGGATTCTTCCCCTTCGCTCTTGCTTAGGGTCATAATGACTTTTTCGAGGTCATTTGAAGGAGCGTAGCAACTGAAGAATCCATAACTTATTATTATCAAATAAAAATTTTAGTATATCACTAAAGATGCTGTACAAAAGTCTTTGAATAGAAAAAATTAAAAATTTCACTTGACTAAAAAATTTTTTTACTTTAGAAAAAATAATAAATTATTGAAAATAGTTATCATGTCTACTAAATTAAAATTTAACCTTCTATTTGTTTGCAGCTTAATAATATTTGGAATAATAGTGGAATATTATTCTATACTTACTTTTAAGAAAAGTTTTTTAAATCAGAGAAAAATTTCTGGTCAGACTATTCTTGAAACAGTTAAAAATGACCTTGACTTTGCTGTTGCAATATCAAATTATAAAATTTTAAATAAGATTTCTGATAAAATTTTAAAAATAAATTATATTAATTTTTTAAAAATTTATAAAGCAGATAAACTAATATTTTCCAAAATAAAAAATAACAACTTTTCTCTACTTGCTGAAAAAATAGAACTTTTACCACCAAAAGATAAACCAGAGGTTATAAAATATATAATTGGCTTAAATATATCTGATTTTAAATCAGCACAGCAAAGATTTTTTGAAAACATTACAATTACTATTATTCTTTTAATCTTTCTAATTTACATTATTATATCTATCTCTATTAATAAATTTTTACAACCAATCAGTCATCTTATAGAAGCTGTTAGAAAATTAAAATCTGGTGAATATAAAAAGATAAATATTAAATCATCAAAAGAATTTCATCTTCTTATAGACACTTACAATAATTTTGTAGAGGCTCTAAAAGCTAAAGACATACAGTTGCAGAATAAAATAGATGAATTAAATGACAAAATAAATGAAATTAATGCATTACAAAAAATTATAATAAATGCAGAAAAACTTGCATCTATTGGAACCATGGTTGCCGGTATGGCACATGAAATAAATAATCCACTTTCAGGTATAAAGGGTCAGGCTGAGCTAATGTTGTACATTGATAATGTGAAAGATGAAAAGGTAAGAAAAGTGTTTTATTCTATTGTTGAAAATTGTGACAGAATTGCTGATATTATCAAAAAATTAAAAGGATTTTCCAAATTAACCAATGAGAAAAAATATTATAAAATTAGAGATATTATAAATGATGCTATAGATATTTTAAATCAGTCAAAAAAGGTTTTGGAATATGTTGAATTTAAAGGGAATTACCAATCTGTGAATTCTGAAATTTTTTGTAATAGAAATGAAGTTATTCAAGTTTTTATAAATTTAATTGAGAACTCATTTCAGGCTTGTAAAGGAAATTGCCAAATTACAATAGATATTTTTGAAGATAATGATAAAATAGAAATTTTATTTAAAGACAATGGAGCAGGTATTGATGAAAATATTAAGGATAATATTTTTGACCCATTTTTTACAACCAAAAAAGAAGATGGTACGGGGTTGGGATTATTTATTTGCCATAAAATAATTATTGAGAACAATGGAAATATTGAATGTGTTAATAGTAAAGAAGGAGCTTGCTTTAAAATTACTTTTGTTAAATGAAAAGGAGTGAGAAATGAAAAAAAGGGTGTTAATTGCAGAAGATGAAGATTTAATAACCTCTACAATAGTTGCGTTATTAAATACAATGGGATTGGAATATATTGCTGTTGATAATGGAGAAGATGCTATTAAAGAATTTAAAAGTAAAAAATTTGATCTTATAATTACAGATATTTTTATGCCTAAACTGGATGGTTTTCAATTTATAGAATTTATAAGAAATGTGAACAAAAAAATACCAATAATAGTTATTTCAGGATATATTGATAATGAAACTATAAGAAAAATAAAAAATATTGGTGCTGATGAATATATTGAGAAACCTTTTTCAATAAAAGAGGTGAAAGAAGTTATAAAAAACTTTATAGGAGAAAGCTGATGAAATTTTGTTTTTTTCTCTATTTTTTTTTAATTTCATCATTTCTAATTGCTGGTGAGCCTTTAAGTTTGTTTACCTCTTCCACAAACCTAACTTCAGAGCTTTCAGGAGTTGTAAAAAATTCTGATTTGGAACCTGTTGAGATTTTAACAGCAAAAGATATAAAATTAATAGGCGCTGAAAATGTTCCTGATTTGCTTGACTATATAAGTGGTGTTAATATTTATAAAATTGACACATCATCAATTGATTTTTCCATGAGAGGTTTGCCAGGTTTTTATAGAATCCAGCCATTAGTTTTAATTGATGGAATGGAATTTCAGCAATATCTATATGACAAAGTTTTTTTCTACAATTTCCCACTAAATATTGATGATATAGATAAAGTTGAAATAATTAAAGATCCTTCAAAATTTGTAAATGGAATAGAAAGCCCAGGAGGAGTAATTAATTTTGTTACTAAAAAGCCAGAATTACTTAATGCTAACTATTTAAATACATATTTAGGCTCCAATAAATTATTAAACTCCAATTTTTCAATAAATAACTATTACAAAAGTATTTATTACAAAGTTACAGGTGATTTTAGAAAAATTGATAAATATCACAGTAAAAAAAGAGCTACAACAAAAAAATTTATAACTCTTTCTACAACTAACTTTTTTGAAAATTCCAAACTTTTTACAAAATTTTCCTATTTTATGGGAGATTATACTTTCAGAGATTTTTACAGGGTTGTGGTGAATAAAAAAGTTAACGGTTTTCCAATGAGTTTTCAATTTAAAAATGAAAAATTATTTAATTTTATTATTGATTACACAACAGGTAACTCAAATATTACTTTTTATTCTCAACTAATATCAGGTAAAATAGGCCATACAGAGAGTAACCCATTTAACACTGGTTATTATAAATTAAGTTTTAAAAAATTTTTCAAAATAAAATCTTTTTCTATAACAACAGGGTTAATATCTTCCTATTCTACCAATCATATTTCTTCTCAAGGAAGCGGAAAAAGAGAGGCATTGATTTTATATATGAATTTGGATTATAATATTTTTAAAAATTTAAAACTTTCAGGTTTTATTAAAAATGAGAGAGCAAGAAATCTTGGAAATGAATTAAGTTTTAAAACAAGTATTATTTATTCAAATAATAGGAAAGATTTTTTAATGAAATTAGGATATTCTAAAAATTATAGAAATCCTTCTATTCTATCACAATACTATAATTTAAATGAAAAATATGAATTTACAAATATTGAAATACCTTCAGTAATACATGGAAATAAAAATTTATTACCTGAAAAGTTCTATTCAACTTTCTTTTATATAGCAAAAAAGATTAATAAATTAACAGTTAAAGGAGAATTTTTCTACAATAGAATTTATAACCTTTTTTATTCCTATGGTAATATGAGTTTTTTCCCACCTAAAATTGATATTTTTACTGCAAACAAATTTGACTTTGAATTGCATGGGTTTGAAACTACAATAAATTACAAATTTAACAGTTATCTAAAAATGCAGTCTTCATATTATTTGCAATTTTTCAATAACAAAACTTTAAATATTCAGGGTGATTGGCTCGTACCAAAATATAAAATTATGTCAATAATATTTTTTAACACAGATGCAATTTCTGGAAATATCAAATGGACATATATCCCAAAAATTCATACAAAATGTGCAGGAGAATCAGATTATTTATCAATAGTTGATTTTAATTTACTTAAATATTTTTATAAAAGAAAGTTTGAAGTGTCATTAAATGTAAAGAATCTTTTCAAAGATAGTGGCAGAGAGTCAACTTATGGTGATAACCTTGGGAGAAGTGTGATTTTAAAACTACGGTATAATTTTTAAAGATGAAAAAGATTTTTTTTATTGTTATTTTCTTATTTAATATTTCTATTTTAAATGCTAAAGTTTTTTTGATTTCAGAAAATTCTTTTGCATGCAAAGATTTTGTTAAAGGCTTAAAAATATCAGGAGTATCATTTGCCAAAAATATTAACATTGCCAATACGATATTAACATGTGGTAATGTTGATTTTAAGAAAATTTTTAAAAAAAATTTACCTATTTATTCTGTGTTTGCTTATCTCTGTGATAAAAAAGATAAGTTGCAAATGGTATTACTAAAGTTACCTTCTATTAATGACCAGATAAAATTAATAGATAAGAGTACTGGTAAAAAAAATATTTATGGTATTCTTTTGAGCAGTAAAAATAAGATTAAATATATAAAAAGTTTAAAATTAAAAAATTTGAAACTTTATAAAATAAATAGTTTCAGTGAAATACCGTACAAAATAGATAAAGCATTAAAAGAGTGTAATATAATTTTACTATACCCTGATAAATTTCTGAAAAATAAACTAATTTTGCAATTTATTATAAAAAAAATTATTTTGTCTGGAAAGTCGTATATTGCATATTCTAAAAAATTTTTAGAATTAGGTGCAAAAGGTGTAATTATTACAGATTATTTTAAAGAAGGAAAGAGGTTTGCAGATATAATTAATAGTAAAAGGAGAGATGTTAAAATCTTGACTCCAAAATTTTTTAAATTCATTACCAATAAAAATTAAAATAATTTTTTATTGAAAAAAAATGATTATGTGATATTAATTACATACAAAAGTTTTAATATCGTTTAAATAGATTGAAGTAATTTTTATAAAAGAGGAGGGGAATATGAAATTAAAAAAATTTGCATCTTTTCTTGTTACAGGGAAAATTCTGGCAAGTACTACTGTTATTTCAGCAGCAGATAAAAACTTATCAGCAGATTATTCTAAAGCTTCATCTTTTGCAAATAGTTTAAATTTAACTGCTGACCAAATTTTAAATCCAAATCTTTCTCTAATTGAAGTACCATCTGGTGAATCTGTTGTGCTGAATCAGATTAATTTATCAAATAATGATACTTATGGTGGAGCAGGAGAAGTTGCCGCTACAATTTATCTCCCTGGCGAGGGATGTACTTTTTATGCACAGCAATCACTTACTGTTGTAGTTACTGGAGTTAAACCTGGTGATGAGGTATATGTTGCAGTTTCAAAAGAGATTGATAATTCTTACTGGGATACTCTTACAGGGGGAAAAACAGCAGGAAAATTAAAATTAGGAAAAGATTTAAACCTTGTAGCATATTTTAAAGTTACCGGTCAGGGCTTTTCTCAGCAGCAAACATTACCAGGCCTTTCAAATGTTATTACTGGAGATATGACCAAGACATTTATGCCAATAAATTTAAGCATTACTATTCCAGATATTTATAATATGGCAGACTCATACCTTTATTTACAGGCAATTGTTTTTCCTGATGGAAAACTTGATTGGAATTATGCAAAAGCTTCAGAAGTTGACAAAATATATATTACAGAAAAGAATTGTTCTTCAGATAATTATGGTTCACAATATTAAATTTTTCAATGTATGAATATGGAAATATTATTTTAAAAGAGATTACAGAAGATGATGCTGAGACACTTTTTAAATTAATTAAGAATGGCACTTTGTTTTTTTATAGACCAGGTATTCATAATATTTGCACAAGTGTAGATAAAGTTAAAGAGCGTATCTATTTTCATAGAAATCTTGAGCCAAGGTTGGAGATAGAGTGTTTTATTTATAAAAAAGCTTATACCAACCCTATTGGAATAGTATCTTTGCAAGGTATTGACAATTATAATAAAATTGCAGAACTTAACTTTATGATGTTTTTAAAACCAGCAGGTATATATGCGTTAAAAGCAGTGGTAATGGCACTCTATTTAGCATTTTCTGAGTTAAATCTGGAAAAAATATATTTTTATGTTTCAGAATTTAATAAAAATTTTCTTACATTTTTGAAAAAAAGAGGTTTTAAAGAGGAGGCGATTCTAAAAAAGGAGATTATTTACAATAATAAGCGGTATGATTTATACAGATTTTCAATTTTTCCTGAAGATAGAGAATCTCTATTCTGGCAAAAGATTTTAAAATTAATTAAATTCCGAGAATCTGATATATGTTTAATAAAATCTTAGTTTTTGCTCCTCATCCAGATGATGAGACTATTGGATGTGGCGGAACTTTATTAAAATTTAAGCATGATAATTCTTTAATAAAAGTAGTCCTTGTAACAAAAGGGGAGCTTTTTAAACCAGCAAATGAAGCAGATGATTTCAGATTAAAGGAATTTAGAGAAGCTTTAAAAAGTTTACAAATTGATGATTTTATATGTTTAAATTATCAAGATGGCAATATTCCAATTAGTGGAAAAATACTTGATGAGTATCTTAAAATATACAATGATTTTTTGCCAACTGCAATTTTTCTCCCATCTCTGTCAGACCAACATATTGATCATGTTAATGTAACCAGAGGGGTGTTGAAGGCTCTTGAAAATAACTTACAATTCCACACAGTTTTAAACTTTTATGAAGTAGTTAACCCCATTAATATCAATATTGTATATGACATATCAGAATATTTTGAAAAAAAATTAGAAGCATTTCAATGTTATAAATCTCAGCATAATAAATATAACTATTTGCAATCATTAAAATCTATTGCAGCTTTAAGAGGTGCAGCAATAGGTAAAGATTTTGGTGAGGGTTTTCTGCAGTTTGTTTGGGATGGAGGAAAAGAAAATTTTTTCACAGAATCACCTTTCATTTCTGTGATTATTCGGGCTCATAAAAAGCATTTTTTAATAAATTCACTTGAATCTCTTTTAAATCAGACTTATCCATTATTTGAGGTAATAATAGTCTGGTTTGGAAATGAACAGCTTGAAATTCCAGAGAAATTTAATAAACTGGATTACAAAATTTTATTTGGTAAAAAAAGTCGGAGTTTTAATTTAAATTTAGGTATTGAAAATAGCAGCGGTGATTTTATTTCATTTCTTGATGAAGATGATATTTTTTATCCAGAACATATTGCTGAATTATCAGAAATTTTAGTGGCTAATAAAGATATTGATATTGTTTATTCAGGAGCTAATTTGACAAAGTGTAAATTAGAGAAAAAAATAATAAAAAAAATTGCTAAAATTTCAGTTTTTAATTTCCCTTATGAGAAAGGAAAACTTTTAGTAGAAAATTATATACCTCTAAACACATTAATGATTAAAAGGCATATTTTTAATCAGATAAAATTTTCTGAAGAATTTGAAGCTTATGAAGATTGGGTGTTTTTATTGGAAGCTGAGAATAAATGCTTCAATTTTTACCATCACAACAAGATAACATGTGAATATAGGATTTTTACTGAAGATTATGTTGTTTCACACTATAAAAAAGGTTATACTGAAATTGAAAAAAAGGTAAGAGAATATATTTTTAAAAGTTTTAAATTTGAAAATTATGAAAATTTAGTATCTATAATAACAGGATTAAAATCAGAGAAAGATTATATTGAAAAAAAGTTAGCACAATTTGCAGAAAAATTAAATTTTTATAAAGAATCATTGAAAAAAAGAGAAAGGATATTTGATACTTTTAAATCAATATTTAGAAAAATATCCACGTCAGTTTCTGATGATTATTTGCCATACTATTTTCTTAATTTTTTGGGGGAAAATAGAAATTTACCTTCATTCTCAATAATAGTGGTAGTTGCAGATCCAGAGAAAAATGTTTTCATAGAGACTTTGTATTCAATTTTTAATCAGATTTACAATTTCTGGGAGTTAATTGTTTTTAATAATAATTCAAAATCAGAGGAAATTTTAAATATTTTAAAAGATTTAAAGGAAAAATTTGATAATTCTCAAAAAGGTATTATTGTAAATTCTGATAAAACTCTTTCTATCCCTGAAGCATACAATGAAGCTGCTAAATTAGCACAAAATGATTATCTTCTGTTTGTAGATCATGATGATTATATCTTACCTGAGACTCTTTCTGAAATAGCCATTAATGTATCACATAAAGATTATAAATTTTGCTATACAGATTCTTATACAATTGATATTTCAGGAAAAGCATTTATTTATCATCAAAAACCTGACTGGTCTCCTGAAACTTTGCTCAGCTTCAACTACATAAATCATCTAACTGTTTTTAAAAAAGATTTCTGGAACAAATTAAATGGATATTCCAACAAATATCATGGAGCTCAGGATTGGGAAATTTTACTTAGAATGAGAAATTTAGTGGATGATAATGAAGTTCTTCATATTAAAAAGCCTCTTTATGGATGGAGAGCCCATATTGGCTCAACAGCATATAAAATATCTGAAAAAGAGTGGTTAAAACCTGTTATTAAAAAAGTGTGGTTAGAAAAGATTGGCAAAATTTTTCAAGATTACACAGATAAAATCAGCGCTGAGAGCAATATGGGACCAGGATTTTTATTCCCATATACTTCAGAATATTTACCTGAGATTAACATTATAATTCCTTCAAAGGATAATATGCTATATCTTAAAAATTGTGTAGAATCGTTACTAAAGTGTAGATATCCAAAATTTAACATTACTGTGATTGATAATGGTAGTTTTGAGGATAAAACATTAAATTATTTAAAACAGATTGAAAAAAAGGAGAATATTAACATAATTTTTGAAAAAGTGGATTTTAATTGGTCTGCTTTAAATAATATTGCAGTTAATTCAATAAATGTTAAAAATAGTATAATTTTATTTTTAAATGATGATATTCAAATTTTAGATAAATATTTTCTATTAAAAATGGTACAACCATTTGTAATAGAGAAGATTGGTGCTGTTGGTGCTGTATTAAAATTTCCAGATGGCCAAATTCAGCACAATGGTATTAGAACAGATGTGGAATGGATTGCCTCTGAAATAAGAACGTTTGGTAATAATAATATTTTAAATGTCCTTAGAAATGTTTCTGCTGTTACAGGTGCATGTTTTATGGTTAGGGGAGAAATTTTAGATTTAATTAAATTTGATGAAAATTTACCTGTTAATTACAATGATGTTGATTTCTGTTTACAAATTAGAAAAAAAGGGTGGCGAATAGTTAATAATCCAAATGCTGTTGCAATTCATTATCATATGAGAACAAGAAGTTTTAAAAAGCCTGATGATTGGGAAATTGATTATATGAAAAAAAAGTGGGGCAATTTTTTAGAAGAGCGGTATTACTATAACTGGGAAACCGTAGCAGAAAAAACTATGTTTTTAAAAATATGAATATTAGAAGAGCAGATATTAATGACATTAATAGAATAAAAGAGCTATTGGAAAAATCATTTTCAAAACCATTTCCTTTGTCTTTGTTAAAATGGAAATATTTTGAAAACCCTTATCATACAATGAATTTTGTTGCTGAGAGAAATGGAAAGATAATTTGTCATTATGGTGCGATTTTTTTCCCTTTTTCAATTTCAGAAAGTTCTTATATCTGTATGCCGTGTGATGCAGCAGCTGACCAGAATCAATTAAATTTTGGTAAAAATTTGCCTTTTGTTAAATTTTCTAAATATGTTTTTAAAGAATTTTTAAAATTTAAAAATGTAAAGTTCATTTTCTCCTTTACTGGTGAAAGGCATAGAAGATTGTCAAAACTAATTATAAATGGCAGAGATTTTCATCCTGTAATTGAAACAAAAGCTTTATTTGAAAAAATTTTATTAACCAATTATTTTATATCATTAAAAGTAGAAGAGGCAAGTATTGATGATTTAATAGAAAATAAAAAACATATTGGTATTAAAAAAGACAGGGAATTTTTTAAATGGAGGTATGAATTTCATCCACTTAAAATTTATAAATTTTTTAAAGTTTCAATTTATGATGAAAATATCATTTTTCTTGTAATTAGAGTTGATAAAAATTGCTTAAATATTGAAGATTTTATTGTGGTTAATGGTTTTGAATTTTACTTTATTCCATCTGTTATAAAATTATGTAAATTTTTCTCTATGCAGCCAATCAAATATGTAAATCTTAGATTTTCATCAAACAACCCTGTTTCTCTTTTTGTTAAAAATAGTAACATTTTTAAGCTATCAGAGGTAGAGCCAAATATATATCCTATGTATTTTGGTAATATGAATATAAATATTCCAATAGAAAAAATTACTTTTACCATGGCAGAAATGGAATTGTAAAAAAAAATAAAAAAGTATTTGATTTTTTATTTCTTATGGTATATTGCGGTGTTATGGAGAAAAGTAAGGAATACTTCAGGTTAGCTATTAAATTTATGAACAAATATTCACACAGGCCTATTCCTGAAGTTTATACTGTATGGTATGAATATGTTTTAGGAGAAAGAGTAAAGCTTATAGAAGAGCTAAATTACTACATTGAAGCTAACCGGCCAATTTCAGAAAAG
>CAZIZE010000083.1:0-29357 GCA_964543655.1 uncultured bacterium | reverse complement strand
ATTTTAATTAAGAATTTTTTAACAAAAGTAATAAAGAGTTTATTATTTTGAGTTCTAATTTTGATTTTATTGTTGAAAAATATTCAAAATTCTTAAATATAAAAAGATTTTTTTCAGTTAAATTAGAAGTAAAAAATAATTTTTTTACAGGAAAGATTTTAGGTAATATCCCTTATGGAAAAAATAAATTAAATATTATAAAAAAATTTTACAATGATGAAATTCTTAAAAATGCAATTGCGTATGGTGATGACAAATCAGATCGATTTATATTGGATTATGTTGGGCGGAGCATATATATAGAATGACAAAAAGTGATAAAATATTAAAAAGATGTTTTGATATAATTTTTTCATTAATAGGTCTTTTATTGACTTGGTGGATTATTTTAATTGCATGGATAATTGCCACTATTGATACAGGAGAGAATGGTTTTTTTATTCAAGATAGAGTGGGAAAAGATGGGAAGATTTTTAAGCTTATAAAAATTAGAACAATGAGAAAGGTTCCTGACTTTAACACTACTGTTACCACAGATAGAGACCCTCGGATTACTAAAGCTGGTAGATTTTTCAGGAAAACTAAGATAGATGAGCTACCTCAGTTTATTAATGTTTTAAAAGGTGATATGAGTTTTGTGGGACCAAGACCGGATGTGCCTGGGTATGCTGATAAATTAACAGGTGATGATAGAGTTATTTTAAGTGTTAGACCGGGAATTACGGGACCAGCCACTTTAAAATATAGGAATGAAGAAGATATTCTATCAGAGCAGGATGATCCAGAAAAGTATAATAATGAAGTTATATGGCCTGATAAAGTGCGAATAAATAAAGAGTATGTTAATAACTATTCTTTTTGGAAAGATTTAAAATATATTTACAAAACAATTTTTAATTGATAGATTAGGAGAAAAATAAAGGAGGTTATTTTATGAAATTTTTTATTGATACTGCCAATGTGGATGAAATAAAAAAAGCAAAAGAGCTTGGATTAATTGATGGAGTTACAACAAATCCTACACTTGTATCAAAGGAAAATAGGGAATTTAAGCCATTAATTAAAGAGATATGTGAAATTGTTGATGGTCCTGTAAGTGCAGAGGTAATTTCTCTTGAATATGAGGGTATGGTAGAAGAAGCAAGAGAGCTTTCTAAATTAGCAGATAATGTTGTGATTAAAATTCCTATGACTGAAAATGGTTTAAAAGCAGTTAAGACTTTATCACAGGAAGGCATCAATACCAATGTTACACTTGTTTTTTCACCACTTCAAGCATTACTTGCAGCCAAAGCTGGTGCAACTTTTGTGAGTCCCTTTGTTGGCAGACTTGATGATATTTCTCATACAGGAATGGAGCTTGTTAAACAGATAATGGAAATTTATTTTAATTATGGTTATGACACAGAGGTTATTGTTGCGAGCGTCAGGAATCCTCTTCACGTACTTGAAGCTGCTAAAATCGGAGCTGATATTGCAACAATTCCTTTTAAAGTATTAATGCAATTTGTTAAACATCCACTTACTGATATAGGAATAGAGAGATTTCTAAATGATTGGAAAAAATTGGGGAATTAATATTTCCCCTTTTTCCTTAGAGGCTCTATTTTTAAAATTATTTTTTCAATAATAAATCTGTTTTTAATTTTTTTAAATTTAACAGTTATATTTTTTTTTTAATTTTTTAAATAGCTTTAATTCATTGTAAATATTATTGTTGTAATGAAATTTTCTACTACCTATTACAACAATCTTTTCTCTTTTTTGAATTTTTGTAACTTTTCCAGTGTAAGTCATATTTGAAACAGCAAGTGTTGCAAAAAGTGGTGTAATAGAAAAGATTAAAATAAATAATGAAAAAATAAATTTTCTAACCATTATTAAACTCCTTTTATTTTACCAATTTTGAAAATTTTCCCATCTCTCTATATGAATATTCAGGTTTTCTTCTGGAATATTAGGTGACCCGAGTTCCCCTGCACCTGGAATACCACCACCAGCACTTATAAGAGCCCAAACATGACCTTCTCTAATGGCAATTTTAACTCCTGATGGTAGTGAAACACCTATATTTCTATATCTATCTGTTTTATCATATTTTTCTGTATCTCCACTATCGTTTGAAGTGTTATAATTTATTCCAGCTAATCCATAGCAATATTTTAATGCATAAACTCTACTGATTCCATGTGGATTACATGGATCAGTTGACTCTGGAGTAAATGAAGTAAAATATGCACGCTCATTAAATAGTATAGGCATGCTTAAAATTTTTTCTCCTAAATGATTTTGAGTATCACTAATTTCTGATAATTTTATAAACCAGCCTTTACTTGTTTGTAATTTATTTAAAATTGCTTCTTTTTCTGTTTCTGAAGCACCTGAATCAACATCAAGTTCATCATTGGTAACATTAAGTAAATTTTGTTCTGTATAAGTTGTAGTTGTATCATTATCTTGAATATCATCAATAACCATATAAATTCTATTTTTTACTGTTGTATCAAGTGGATGCTCTCTGTCTCCAGAACCAAAATAGAGGGCTTTAGTAAGAAAGCCTATTGACCCTTGACTATAGTTAGTTGCACATTTACCAAGAACAGTAACTGTAGGAGAATAGAAAAATTTTCTATTAGAATCACTTGATGTTAATGTGCCACCTGTGTTACCACTTGTGGAGTCTGAACCTGGATTTGATTTAAAGATAATATGTGCTTTTAAAGTGTCTGTTGAGCTATCATAGTATAATCGCCAAACTTGGCCACCAATATCAGTAACATATATTTTATCAAGATAGCCATTTACATCAGTAATAACAGTGGGAGTTGCTGGTATACAATATTTCATATTTGAATCATCACTATATGTATATGAGTATAATTTGGTACCAGTTTCAAGATCTATAATAAAAATACCTCTACCCATTGTGACACTTGTTTGAGGTGATGTACTGTTGTCTTCTATAGGGTCATATCCTCCACTGAAAATACCTACTACTTTATCAGTTGTACCAATCCTCATTTTGCTAATAACCATATCTGACCAGGTATAACCTAATTCTGCAAAGTCTCCACTTCCTCCACCTGTAATTTTCCACTTTAATGTCCAATTTTCTGGATTTGAATCTTCAATATTAAAAGCATAATAACTTTTTCCACCACGTCTAAGACCCACAATTAATAATTCAGGAACAATTCTTCCCTCTGAATCAAAAGTAAAATAGAATGATAGAGAACCATCATCAAAAAATAGTGGTCTACTCTCAGTAGAGTTAGGATCCATATATTTTAATTTATTTAAAAAACAATCAAAAATTAATGAAAAGATTTCCTCACCATCTGAATCATCAAAAACATGTAATTGCCCATCATTTCCTCCAGCAACTATGTAAGTTTTATTGTCAGCTTCATAATTTATAACAACAGGTTCAGAATGAATCATACTTCCAAGTACCCAGTTTCTTTTGGCCACTGGATAATGATTGGTGGAGCCATCTTCAGCATAAGTATAACCATAAACATAGTTAATAATTTTATACTTTTCACTTGTATCAGCTTCATCAAGTACACCAGTGGCTAAATTGGACGGTATAAATCTTTTGAAAGTATTAGTAGATGAATCAATAAAATATATTTTTCTATATGTTGTGTTATATGGATCAGAAAGAGAAGCATCAGATAATTTATCAAGTAAAACTTTACCAGCACCTCCTGCTTCTACTTCTCCACCATCTTCCTGGTCTGTCCAATATGAAACAGAGGTAGATTTGAAAGTTCCATCACAATCTGTTGCGTCTAAATCATTTTTATCAACTACCACCCATTCTTTGTCTGTTCTACCTGTACAACCACTTTTCACCTGATAATTAACTTTATATTTTTTTAAATTACCAAGCCAGTTTGGTGATTTTGGTTTAAAAAATGTCATATAGATGTATTGACCACTTTGAGTTTTATTAGTTGTATCAACAGAAACTACCGGTGCAGTATAAGAAACACTATTCGCAATTATAATTCCAAGTGAATAAAAGGCATTTACAAGCTGCTGTTTGTTAAATGCAGATACAAACACTCCGCCACCTTCGTCAGCAGCATCTTCCATAAGTGGCGAAGACATTGTAAAACTTAACATATGATTCCTCACATTTACGTGGCTATTTTCAGGATCAGATACTGATGAGCCATCTACAATAGAATGAGTATACATCCAGTGAGAAACATCATCAAAATAATCATCAGGAGGTGATCTATACTGGTAAGGATCCTCTGTCCATCCATCATTATCCCAATCACTAAAAGTAACTCCACTTATTCGTGACCAATCTTCATCAGTAGAAGGATAACCATCTGAGAGAACTATAGTGTGGTTTTTGGCACATGTTGGTAAAATGGATGCTTTACTATGATAATGATTCCATACATCTTGCAATGCTTCACCAAGAGGGGTACCACCATCTGCTGTAAATGAATTAAGATAATTTGTAATATTTTGCTCAAGCTGATCATCTGAAAGAGATGGATCAAAAGGTTGCCATATTTTTGCTCCATCACCAGTTGGTGAAACACTAAAAGATGCAAGAGCCCAATTAACTTTACCTTTGGTTTCTTGAATTACATCTACCATTGCATCTATAACAACTTCAAGCCTTGTTTGCATTTTATAGCCAGAAGTTGCAACATCTTCAGGTAGGTATTCATATCTGTCTATTTTAAACCCTGAATAAGTTACAGAATAATCTGAATGAAAAACTATTATTAATTTTTTTGTGCTACCAAGGGTATATGATGAAGTAGTAAAACTACCTAAGTTCCCACAAAAAGTATCTAATAAATTAGAGTTTGTTATACTATCTTTATAAATTTTTACATAATCCCAGCCACAATACCAGTTATATTCAAGATTGAAAGCTGAGAAATGAAGTTTAATTTTTGAAGCATCTATCTGGGTAATAGTATAGGTTTCATCTCTGTTATTAGGATAGTTACTTGGATAATTTGGTGAATGAATATCAACGGAAACAGGAGTATATGGTGTGGTAGTTGTTGAAAATGTTCTTGTTTTCCATGTTCTGTATGCTTCATTTGTTGTATATGCTGTGTAGAGATTATACATCTCCTGCATATTCATCCAGTTACCAGGAATAAAAAAGTATATATAAGTATCTCCATCTTCTGCTACATTATGCTCTGCAGCACTATTACCAATATATTCAAAACCGCTAAAATACCAGCCAGGAGCATTAAGCATTCCTGCAAATCCCTTGTCTATAATTGTCCCATCAGGATATTGAACATAGTCATGAAGTTTTATATTTCTATCAAGTGGCAATCTTTCACCATCTAACAATATATACCCATCAGAATCTACAGTAATTCTTCCAGAATATGCAGGATCAGTTATTGATCTTCCGCTACTATCAGTTAAATTACCATTATCGTCAATATATGTACCTGTTTCAATAACATTACTTGTGTACCAGAGATAATTGGGATTGCCAGGATCACCAGTAAAAGTTACACCATTATAAATAGTTACACCAATATTACCTTTAACAAGGAGTATTTCATTTTTATCATAATGATAATTGTAGAAATAGTTGTATGAGCCACACCTTCCTCCACCACTGCCTGCAATCATATCACAATCACCTTGGTCACTTGCCCAATCGTAAAATGCACCATAATCTACAGTATGCTCATAAACCCCCCATCCCATACTGCCAGATGTATCCACAAGTATCATTGCATTTGGTTTAACATTTTGTAGATAAATATCAGTATCTTTTGTATAAGAATTTATTCCTAAAATTATTAAAATAGAAAAGGTATATAAAAATAATTTTTTCATTTAAACCTCCATTTACATTTTAGGTCCAAGTTTATAAACTAAAGTTTTTATAACTGTATTATTAACCTGGGTTTTTACTGAATAATAATAATTGCTGAACATATTCATGGATGTTCCAGGCTTAATAGTGTTTTTGTAAAATTCAAATTTAATTGTGGAGTGATAATTTAAAGAATTTGAACTTTCATCTATTGATACATCAGCATCTTTAATAGGTGGCTCACTTGGATTTGTAATATTGGAAACATTAAAAGTAATTATATCTGAAATTTCTATTTTATTTGCTGATTCAGCTTTATAAAAATCTATGGAAGTGCTTTTGGAATTTCTAACTATTGTAAAATTTGTAACAGTGTTTATGGATAGAGATATTATTAATATTAAGATAACTGATATAAGCATAAGAACTGTCACAATTGCCATTCCTCTATTATTCATATTTATTCCTCTCTTTTAATGCTCATTAGATAAACTTTGTGTCCTTTCCCCTGATATATCCAATAAATAATTACACCTATTAATTTAAATTTGTTTGTGGTTTTTATAGTTGTGCTTTCTGCTATGTTCCATAAAATATAAAATTTAGTGTTATTAATAATTTGAGGAGTATCTGAATGATCAAAAGTGGATGAAATATAGCTTGTCTCATTATTTTGTATAGAATTTAAATTTATTGAGGTATTCAAATTAGAATTATTAGATGTATTGGTGTCAGATAGGTCAGAGCTATTATAATCTTCCTGTAATAAAAATTCAAGTTTATTTTCAGCAAGCAGTAGAGCATTGGTCATATCTATATTTAACTTTGTTTTATAAATCTGAGAATTTAAAAAAGTAAAAAAAGAGGGTATTGTAATTGCCAGAATAGTTATAGCAACTAAAAGCTCTACAAAACTAAATCCATTTTTGTTTTTAAAAAGTTTCATATTGAAAATTCCTCGGCACTATATCTATGGTAATTAACCTTCTTCTATAATGGGTATCATAAGTTGAGTTAATTCCATTTGTATCATCTGTATCTATTGTTATAACTTTATTTCCTACAGTATAACTACCATTTGGATCCCTGTAAGTAGGGTCAGGATTAGGGCTCCTTCCCAGAACAGAGACTCTAACTAATTTTACATAAAATTCTTTACCTGCAGGAATTGTATTGTCAAGGGGATTTCCATCACTATCTGTATCGTCAAATATACCATCTCCATTTACATCTATACCATATTGAAATTGTAATGCTTCTATCCAGGATGCAAGAGGCTGATTACTGCCACCAACATTATCATTTATCTCTATTTCCTGATCAGTTGCATCATAAGAAATGGTTATAGCCCTTACTGCATATACATAATCATTTTCATATACTTCAAGATTAGAGCTATTATCAATAAATATAGCTACTTTGCCAGAGATTGATTGTGGATCCGCAATTAACTCAAAAAATTGATTAAATGGATTCCTATCTATAAATACATATTTTTTTAAATTACTGTCCAGTAGATTGGCATTAGTTGAGTTAGTATAGATTATATTTCCTGAATATGAAGAGTTACCTGCAAGATCTTTTGTTACCTGTCCAAAGACTCTGTCAGCATAAACAACTGTTAGTGTATCATCGCCACCTGTACCACCATCAACTGCTGTAAAAACAGTAGAATAACCATTAACAGATTTATTTTGAAATTCTAATGAGTATTTGCATCCATAACCTGCCATTTGAATGGCATGTTCTATATAATTAATGCAAACATCTAAATTTTGATTAAGCTTCATAGCATCTTCTTGAACTTTACTTGTCCTGTTATATGTTTGAAATGTAGGGTAAATAATAGCCACTACTATACTAAGGATTAATAAACCAAGTAGAAGCTCAATTAGGGAAAATGCGTGCTTTTTAATCAATTAAAAACTCCTTTATTGAACGGAAATATTACCTGCTAAGTTAATAGTAATTTGATATGTGTTGTTATTGTTATCTTTAAGAACAATCGAGCCAGAAGGAGAACAACTACCATCTGGATAAAAATAAGCTTTTGGAGGATTAGTAGCACCAAATGAAACTGAACTAAATTGTACATTCTGTGATAAATTAACTGTTTTAATAATAGTACCATTATCATAGTATAATGAATAATTTTTATTACTTATATTAAATTGAATATATGTTCTTGATTTTATCTGTATAGCTTTTAATCTCATAAATTGTAAATAATTATATAGTATCCTTGTGTCTTTTTTTAGGTTCGCTTTGTTACTTGAAAAATATGCAAAACCAATACCTGTAATTATCGAAATTATAAAGAGGCTTATTAAAAGTTCTAATAAAGTAAAACCATTTTTTTTAACCATCATTAAATATAATACTCCAATGTTAAATTAATATCTGTAATTTTAATTACACATATATGCCTTTTTAGTCAAGAAGAGTAAGTAAAAAATTTCTTGTTTTTTTTTTAATGTTGTAATAGATATTTTTTAAAATCAAAAGGGGTAAAAAATGTTACGTCAAATTTCAATAACCACAACAAAAAGAACAGAGTTTATAGATATTACAGGTAAAATTAATGATATAATCAAAAAAAACTCCATAAAAGATGGAATTGCTCTAATCTATACACCTCACACAACAGCAGCAATTACTATTAATGAAAATGCAGATCCATCAGTAAAGTATGATATTAATGAATTTTTATTAAAATTAATTCCTTTTAAAGGTGCTTATACTCATCTTGAGGGTAACTCTGATGCTCATATAAAATCATCTTTAATTGGTTGTTCAGAGCATGTTATAATTGAAAATGGCAAGCTCTTACTTGGCACATGGCAGGGAATCTTTTTTTGTGAATTTGATGGACCAAGGCAGAGAAAATTTTTTATTAAATTAATTTCATCATGAAAGTAAAAAAAGCTGAATTTATTAAAAGTGCTTTTAAAAGAGAGCATTTTATTAATGATAACTTACCTCAAATAGCTTTTGCAGGTAGATCCAATTGTGGTAAATCCACTTTGATTAACACATTATTAAACAGAAAGAAGCTTGTTAAAACCAGTTCTAAACCAGGATTTACCAAGTCTGTAAATTATTTTTTGATAAATGAGGAATTTTATTTTGTTGACTTACCGGGCTTTGGTTTTGCAAAGGTTTCAAAAAAAGAGAAAGTAGAATGGGACAGGCTTATTACAGATTTTTTAAAATATTCTGAGCATCTTAGAGGGGTTATACATCTTGTTGATATTAGAAGGTTATTAACTAAAAAAGATATTTTTTTAATTGAATATCTTTCGCAATTTGAAATACCTTTTCTAATAGTATTAACCAAATGTGATAAATTATCAAAAAATGAGATTGCTAAATCATTAAAAAAACTAAAAAAAGATTTTAATATAGAAAATCCTGTAGTTACCTCATCTTTAAAGAAAATAGGTATAGAAGAGCTTTGGAGAGAGATAAAAATAGTTTTAAATATTGAATAATTATGAATTTTCAAAAAATTTATAGAACATTTTGCAATTACCTGGAGACAATTAAATTCAGCCATACTGTTTTTGCACTACCTTTTGCTTTAATGGGTATGATTTTGGCTCAAAGGGCTATTCCACCTGTTGAAAAAATAATCTGGATTTTAGTTGCCATGATTGGTGCAAGAAGCGGTGCCATGGGATTTAATAGAATTTCAGATTATAAATTTGACAGAGAGAATCCAAGGACTTTAAATTGGCCACATATAAAAGGTGAAATTACTATTTTACAGATGGTCATTTTAACAATAATTTCCTATTTAATATTTATATTTGCAGCATATAAATTGAACAAATTATGTTTTTATCTTTCTTTTCCTGTTATTTTTATTCTATCATTTTATTCATTAACAAAAAGATTTACATATTACACACATCTTTTTTTAGGTTTTGCAATAAGCCTTGCTCCTGTAGGTGCATGGATAGCAATTACCGGTAAATTTTCTTTTTTACCATTTCTCATATCTTTTGTAATTTTGTTCTGGATAGCAGGTTTTGATATTTTTTATTCATTACAGGACATTGATTTTGATAAAAAAAATAGTTTATATTCAATACCTGTAAAGTATGGGATAAAACGCTCATTGCTCATTGCAAGATGTTTTCATATAATAATGATGTGCGCATTGATATATATGATACCTGTTTTCAAGTTAGGAGCTATTTTTGCTACTGGTGTGAATATTACAGGAGTATTCCTCCTTTATGAGCATTCATTGGTAAAAGAGAATGATTTGAGCAAAATAGATAAAGCATTTTTCTCTGTAAATGGCTGGATTTCAATAATACTTTTTATTTCTCTTCTACTTGATCTTTTAATAATTTCCTGATTTTACTGTTTAAATCAATAATAGTGTATGGTTTCATAATAAAAGCAATAATTTTATTCTCTTTTAATTGCTCTGTGTAATTATCTACATAACCTGTTGTGAAAATAACCTTCACATCAGGATTTATCTCTTTTAATTTTTCAAACATTTTAATACCATCCATTTCTGGCATAACTATATCTGTAATAACAATGTCAATATCCTCTTTATTGTTCTTATACATTTCAATACCCGTTAACCCATTTTGAGCTGTAATAACATTGTATCCTAAATTTTTTAAACCTTCTTTACCCATTGTAAGAATTTTCTCTTCATCTTCAACAAATAAAATAGTTTCAGAATATTTATAAGTAGATAGGTATTTATTATCTTTTTCTGATTTTGTAATAGATTTTCCTTTATACTCAGGGATATACACATCAAATTGGGTAAATTTGCCTTCTTCTGTTTTTATATCAATAAAACCATTATTTTGTGTAACTATTCCATAAACAGTTGCAAGTCCAAGACCGGTGCCTCTGCCATGCTCTTTGGTTGTAAAAAATGGTTCAAAAATTCTTTCTAAAATATCTTTTTTTATTCCTATTCCATTGTCGTAAACAGATATTTTAATATATTTCCCAGGTTTTATATTAAATCCAATAACTGTTTTAAATTTTTTAGTTATCCATTCCTCTGAAACAGTGATTTTTATAAGTTTTTCAGAGGAGTTTTTTGCAATAATAGCATCTTTGGCATTAACCACAAGATTGAAAATAATTTGCTCTATCTGAGTGTTATCAGCCCAGATTAAAGGTAGGTTTTCAGGAATTTCTAACTGAAAATTTATATCTTCAGGGATTAGTCTTCTTAACATTTTCTGTATATTTTTAATAACAAAGCCAACATCTATAGCTTTGGGCTCAACAACCTGCTTTCTACTAAATGTAAGAAGCTGCGAAACTAAAGATTTGGCCCTTTCAACAGCCTGTTGAATTTCATTAATGGGTTTAAAATAAGTTTCATCTTTTTTTATTTTTAATAATAAAAGATCTGTGTAGCCACTGATAATTGTAAGGATATTGTTAAAATCGTGAGCAACACCTCCAACCATTTGGCCCATTGCTTCTAACTTCTGTGTGAGTTTTAATCTTTCTTCAAGCTCCTTTTCTCTTGTAATATCCTTTTTTATTGCAGCAAAATTTGTAATTTCCCCTTCCAGATCAAATATAGGAAAAATAACAGCATCTTCATAAAAGAGAGTGCCATCCTTTTTCTTATTAATAAATTCACCATGCCATGTTTTACCACTTTTAATAGTTTCCCATAATTCATTATAGAATTCTTTTGAATGCTTGCCACTTTTTAAAATATTTGGTTTTTTACCTATTACTTCATTGTACATATAAAGTGTGGTCTTTTCGAAGCCTTCATTAACATATGTTATAATTCCATCAATATCTGTAATTACAATTGAAACGCCTGCTTGTTCAATAACATTTATTAGCCTTAATATTTCCATTTCAAAATTTTTTCTTTCTCTTATATCATTAAAACATATAACTCCACCTTCCAGATGCTCCTGCTTTTTTAAAGATGTAATAGTAACATCCACATCAAGTGGATTGCCTTCACTGTCATAAAAAACATCTGACCTTATTCGTTTATTTTTACCTTTTTTTATTGATTCAATTAAAAAGCACTTTTCCTCAGGTATATTATTTTTATGTATTATATTATGGATATTTTTCCCCAACACTGGTTTGTTGTGAAGTTTTAACATTTTAATGGCAGCATTGTTAATGAATTTAATATTACCTTCAAGGTCAACTCCTATTATCCCTTCAACAACGCTGTTTAAAATTAGCTCATTTAGCTCATTTAATTCTCTAACTTTTTCCTCACCTTTTTTTAAATCTGTAATATCATAGGTAATTCCCTGGATATAAAGAATTTCACCATTGGAATCAGTAACATTTTCAGCAATCCTGTTGAGCCATTTTATGTTGTTATTTTTACTTTTGATTCTAAAAGTGTATTGAAATTTGGAGCCCGGTTTGTTGATTAAATCGTTGTGGATAATTTTAACTTTTGGCAAGTCTTCTTCAATAATTAGATTTTCCCATAAAATACATCCTTTTAAAAAATCTTCTTTTGAATAACCTGTGATTTCCTCAACCTTTCCCTCTATAAACAATACTTTACCATTCTTATTGATACTACATGAAATTGCAGGAATATTTTTTAAAAAAATTCTAAACTTTTTTGATTCCTCTTTTAATTCTTTTATTCGTATTTTATGTTTTTCTTTTAAAGATTTTAAGTTTTTATTGAAAAGGGTTTTAATAATAAAGAAAGTTATTAGTAATAGAAAAATAAAGATAATTAAATAAATTTCAAGCCTCATTATATTATTATATTTCAAAAAAATTTTTTTTTCAAATTAAATTAAAAAGAATCAGGAAAAATAAATTTTTCACTTGACTATTTGTGAAAAGTTTATTAATAAATATTTCACAATAATATTAAAGAAAATTAAAATTGAAAGGAGGTGAATATCGGTTTTTATTTTTAATTATTAAAAAAATAAGGGGAGAGAGGGATGATTAAAAGAATTTTATTTTTATTCTTTTCAACAATTTTCTTAATAACTTTAATCTCTTGTAATCAAAATCTTCAGAAAACGAGAAGTTTTACTCTTAAAATGCCGGATGTAGCACCAGGAGCCAAAAAAGTAGGCTCTCAAGCATGTGCTGATTGCCATGAGGAATTAGTTCAAAATTTCAAATCAAATGTCCATGGAAGAATTATTCCAGGAGAAACAGCAATTGGTGAAACTGGTTGTGAAACATGCCATGGGCCAGGTAGTATTCATGTAGAAAGTGAGGAGCCATCCAAAATCATCAACCCTGACAAAGTTGATGCTGTTGCAGCAAGCTCAATTTGTTTGAGATGTCATACAGGTGATGAGCATCAAAATTGGAATGGTTCAGAGCATGCTTTAAATGATGTATCTTGTGTAAAGTGTCATAAGATTCATAACAATCATAATCAAGCATTATTGATTAAGAAAGAGCCTGATTTGTGCTATTCTTGCCATCAAGATATTAAGGCCAAATCATACTACCCAACACATCACCCTGTTAAAGAAGGTAAGATGGTTTGTTCTGATTGCCATGCTAATCATGGAAGTGTTTTGAATAACTTAAAAACAGATGAAAGACTTAATGACCTCTGTTTGAAATGTCATACAAGGTATCAGGGACCCTTTACTTTTGAACATTCACCTGTTGTTGAAGATTGTACAATCTGCCATGAGCCACATGGAACAGTTGCAAATAATCTATTAAAGCAGAATGAACCATTTTTATGCCTCCAATGCCATGACTTACATTTTCATACTGCAATTCAGTCGCCAAATACAGCTGGAATGCCATATTTAAATCCAAATACTGATACTTCTAAAACCAATCAAATTTTAGAAAAAACTAAAAATGTTAGGACAACTCAAATTTTTATGGGAACAAAATGTACAACCTGCCATTCAGCTGTGCATGGATCAGAATTGCCATCATTATCTGTGCCAAGTCATGGTAGAGGATTAACAAGATAAGGGGGGATAATAATGCAAAAATTTAAAATAATTTTATTAATGTTTTTTTGTGTTGCTTTATCTATGCCACTTATAGCAGGAGATAAAGAATCGTATAATTCAATTAAATTTGGGGCTTTTTTACAGGGTGATGATGATAAACTTGATAGAGTTGCAGAATATCAGGAAGATAAATCATCACCAACTGTTAACTTTAATTTTAAAACTTTTAACAATAACTCAGACCTCTATGTTAATGGAAATTATGAAGGTGAATATACAAACAGTATAGAGGCTAAAGGAAATCTAATGAGAATAATATCTGTTGACTTAGATTATTCAAGCCTCTTTCACAGAAAGGATTATGATACTCTATTTATTCAATATGATAAAAACAACTTTTCTCCAGCAGTAGCAACAGGAAAGGTACCATTTGTTAATTCACCTGATGGAAAAGTCTATGGTATAAACAAGTTTATTGCTGATGACACAGTTACCTCTCCAGGTGGTCAGTGGTATGGTTTTGAGCAAGATTCAACAGCAGTTAATAAAGATTACTATATTAAGAGAAGAGAGCTTCTCACAAAGGTTTCCTTTGCAATCCCTGGTATGGAAACTTTAAAATTAAATTTTTCTGGAAGATTTGAAAATAGAAATGGTTATGAGCATAAAACAGTTATGGTTGGTAAATGTACAGTTTGCCATGTTAGAGGTCTCAGAAAAAATGTAGATGAAACAACAAGGGATTTAAAAGCAGGTTTTTCATTTACTGGTGGCCCAGTTTATTTTAGCTATTCACATATGTACAGGGATTTCTATGTAAGCAATAAACCATTAACAACAACTTTTGATAATATTGAAGGTTTGAGAAGCTCAAAACCAGATAAGTATATTGTTTTTTCACCAAGATTAAACTCTGAGACCTATGGTGGTACTGAGGAAGTTGCTAAAACACCAGAATCAGACAAACATATGGACACTTTTAAATTAAGATTGGATTTACCATATTATTCAACTTTTGCAGCTTCATATACAACAAGTACCATTACAAATAATGATTCTTATGGTGGAGACAATATTGATCTTGATCAGGATGCTTTGAATTTAAGATTTACAACTCATTTATTAAAAAGAAAGCTTACATTAACCACAAAATTTAGATATTTAAAGTTAGATAGAGACACAGTGCATGCAGAGCTTGAAAAAGATGATGCTTACTATTTTCAGCCAGATTATTCAACACCAGTAAATTTTAAAGGTGTTAACTACAATTATGATATGTCAAAAGCTTATTATTACAATGATATTAATCAACCTGTGATTTTTGATATTGAAGGTGATTCCACCTATGATAGAAAAGAGTATCAGTTTGGCATAGATGCTGTGTATAGAATGTTGAGGAATAAATTAAAATTCAGATTAGGTTATGAATATGAGAATATTGACAGAGATAATTATGAAGTTTATCCTAATCATAAGAAAACTGAGAAAAATAAAATTAAAGCAGGTATTGATTTTAAACCTTTTATGAAATTTAGCGGTAGATTCAAATTTGAATATACCAATATTGATGACCCATTTGCAAAACCAAAGGCAGGCTGCATAGCTGTTACTTCTGCTTCACAACTTAAATATGGTGGTGGTGGAAAAGCTGCTTACCCTCTTGTTTATGACAGGAGAACTTATACTGGCTCTGCATCTCCATCTGAGATTTACAGCTACTCATTGAACCTTAACTGGCTTGCAGCAAAAAATCTGTCAATGAATTTTATTGGAAAGTATACTGACTCCGAAAATAATGAAGGTAACACTGATTGGAATTATGATGGATTAACTCTTGGTTTTGATGGAACATTAATGATTTCAGAGAAGCTATCTTTTAGCTTTGGGTATAATTTTGAAAAAGCAGACACAGAATCAAAGATAAGTGTTGGCTTATATGCTGGCTGAGGTGGCCATGTTTTTACGGACCAGGTGGGTCCAGGATGTGATAAAGTGGAATATAGTGAAAAAGCTCATGTTTTTATGGGTAGTCTTGACTTTGCTCCAGCAAATAATATTAGACTATCTTTAAATGCCAATTATACAATTGGCAAAGCCAGTATGGATACACCACATTTCTCTGCACCAGCTGGTTTCTTAAGTGGAGATCAGTCATCATCTTCAAGTTTCTACATTGTGTATATAAGCTCTGATGGTAAAACCCTTGATTATGAAGGTTTTGATGATTATTCTGATTTAGATTATACAGTTCTTGATTTAACTTTAAATGTTAATATTGATTTAAACAAATCATGGGGAATTTATGGTGTATTAAGTTATCAAGATTATGAAGATGATGAGCCATATGCTTATGGTGACCTTGATGGAGCTTACTATTTTGCGAATATAGGTTTTCAATACAAATTCTAATTTTTAGCATCGAAGGTTTATCCTTCGATGCTTTTTAACCATATTTGAAAATATTTATCAGCCTGCTCTTTAAGTAATTTTTTTCTTATTTTTTTATTTTTTGTTTTTCTTATTTGCTCTCCATATTTAAACAGTGAAAAATTTATATTAGATGGAACAAATTTTTTCTTTTTTTCTCTTAAAAAATGGTATAATGCTCCAATTGCAGTTTCTTTTGGTGGGTAGGGAAAACTTTTTCTCTTTAATTTAAAATCTATTATCATTGCTACAATTAATCCTTGAGCTATTGATTCAATGTAGCCCTCTACACCAGATAATTGACCAGCAATATAGATATTTGGCATTTTATGTAATGAAAGGTCATTATTTAAAACTTCAGGTGCATTAATATATATATTTCTGTGCAATGAGCCATATCTCAGAAATTTTGCATTTTTTAATGCTGGAATTAATCTAAAAACTCTTTCCTGCTCTGATATGGTCATCTTTGTTTGAAAACCAACAATATTATAAGCTGTTCCCTCTCTATTTTCTCTTCTAAGCTGAACTATTGCAAAAAATTCCTCTCCTGTAACAGGATGTTTTAAACCAACAGGTTTCATTGGACCATAAGCAAGAGTCATCCTGCCACGCTTTGCCATTTCTTCTATTGGCATGCATCCTTCAAAATGTTTACCTTTTTCAAAATCTTTAAAGGGGTATATCTTAGCATTTAATAACTCAGTTACAAAAGTTTCATACTCCTCTTTTGTTAGGAAGCAGTTAATATAGTCATTATTTTCTGAATTAGAGTATCTATTGCCAAAAAAAGCATAATTAAAATCAATGGAATCTGCTTCAATAATAGGAGCAATTGCATCATAAAAGTAAAAATGCTCTTCTCCAGTTATATTTTGTAATTTTTCAGAAAGTTTTTCAGATGTTAGAGGACCAGTTGCTAAAACTGTTGGTTCATTAAAATTAAGATCTGTTACCTCTTTTCTAATTATATTGATATTTGAAAAAGATGAGAGGGTCTCTGAAATATTTTTAGAAAATTTTTCTCTATCAATGGTTAATGCGTTTCCACCAGGAATAGAAAACCTTTTTGCTGTGTTAATTAAAAAAGAGTTTAATCTTTCAAGCTCATTCTTTAATATGCCAGCAGGATGATAATTGTCAATGCTTCTAAAAGAATTGCTGCAAACAAGCTCAGCAAAATATTCTGTTTTATGTGCAGGTGTTGTAGCAGTGGGACGCATTTCATAGAGATTGATTTTAACTCCTCGTTTGGCTAAATAATATGCTATTTCACTTCCAGCTAATCCTGCGCCAACAATATTCACAGTGTCCATTTTGAAAATAATAAACATTGTTTCTATTGAAAGTCAATATTTTTTTAAAAAAATTAAGTGAAATATTGAGACTAAACAATACCTTCAATTATAACAATAACTTAATATTTTTCTAAAAAGTCTTGACAAATTTAAAATAATTTTTTATATGTGCCACCTAACGTTAACTTTATTTTTTTAAAAAAACCTTGCAATTTATAAAACATTATTTTATAATAAATAAAAAGAAAGGTAAAGGGCATGGAGAAAGTAAATCCTTCCAAAGAGTTACTCAAAGGAGAAAATATAACATTAGCATTTGGTGGTGTTGTAGCTGTTATGGATGTGAGTTTTACAGTATATGAAACTGAAATTTTTTCGATTATTGGTCCGAATGGTGCCGGGAAATCAAGTATGTTTAATGTTATATCTGGTTTTTACAAACCTCAAAAAGGTAGAATTTTTTACAAAGGTGAAAATATTACAAAATTATCACCCCATCAAATTGCCAAAAAAGGCATTTCAAGAACATTTCAAAATTTAGAGCTATTCAAAGGTATGACAGTACTTGAAAATCTAATGTTAGGTAGGCATATCCACATTAGAAACAATATCTTAAGTGATATTTTCTGGTTTGGAAAAGCAAGGAGAACAGAAGTTGAGCATAGAAGGCTTGTTGAAGACATTATAGATTTTCTTGAAATTGAAAGTTACAGAAAGAAGCCTGTTGGAATGCTTCCTTATGGTATTCAGAAGAGAGTTGAGCTTGGAAGAGCTCTTGCACTTCAGGGAGATCTTATACTTCTTGATGAGCCAATGGCAGGTATGAACTTGGAAGAGACAGAAGATATGGCAAGGTTTATTATTGATATTAATCAAGAATGGAAAAAGACAATTATTCTCATTGAGCATGATATGGGTGTTGTTATGGATCTTTCAGACAGGGTTATGGTTCTTAACTTTGGAGAAAAGATTACTGAAGGTAAGCCAGAAGAGGTTGCAAAACATCCAGAAGTTGTTACTGCTTACCTTGGTGGAGAAGAGGGAGAGTTCCTCGGTAGATAATTTTTCTGCTTAAAAAAAATTTATATAAATTTAAGGGGGATTTGAGATTATGAGCAATGGAACAAAGAACATTGATTGGGAAAAGGAGTGGGAGAAGCCACCTGCAGATTATCTTCCAGATATTGATATTGATAGAATGACTTTTCCCAAATTATTGTTAAGGGCTTATAAAAAATTTGGTAAAAATAAAGTAGCCCTTAGAGAAAAAGAGTTTGGAATATGGCAAACATACACATGGGAGGATTATTATAATCATGTTAAATACTTTGCCCTTGGTTTAAAAGCACTTGGTTTTGAAAAAGATGATAAAATTTCCATTATTAGTGATAACAGGCCAGAATGGGTTTATGGTGAGCTTGCTGCACAATGTTTGAGAGGTTGTGCTATAGGAATTTATCAAGATTCTATAGTTAAAGAAGTGGCGTATATTATTGACCATTCAGATAGTAAATTTGTAATTGCTGAAGATCAAGAGCAGGTTGATAAAGCTTTAGAAATTAAAGATCAATTTCCTAAAGTTCAAAAAATAATATACCATGACCCAAAAGGCATGTGGAAATATAATGACCCTATTCTTATGCCGTTTTGGGAAGTAGAAGAACTTGGGAAAAAATATGAAAAGGAGCACAATATTAATTTTGAGAAAATAATAGAAGAAACTGACCCTTACGATGTTGCTCAGATATGTACTACATCCGGAACCACAGGTTTTCCAAAGCTTGCTATGCTTTCACATCACAATCTTTTAACAATGGCATATAACTTAGGGATTGTTGATAGAAAATATGAAACTGATGAATTTGTTTCATTTTTACCTCTTGCATGGGTTGGTGAGCAGATGATGTGTATAGCAAGTTCACTTCTTTTTAATTTTACAGTTAATTTTCCAGAAGAAGTTGAAACCACCAATGAAAATATTAGAGAAATTGGTCCTAATCTTATGTTTTCACCACCAAGAGTTTGGGAAAACCTTGCAGCCACAGTGCAGGTTAAAATTCTTGATGCTTCACCAATAAAAAGGTGGTTTTTCAATAAATGTTTACCTATTGGATATAGATGGGCAGATTATAAATTTCAGAAAAAAACACCGCCTTTGATGGAGAAGATTAAATATTGGCTGGCTTACATCTTTGTTTTTAGAGCATTAAAAGATAGGCTTGGTTTCTCAAGAATGAGAAGTGCAACTACTGGTGGAGCTGCACTTGGTCCAGATACTTTCAGATTTTTCCATGCTCTTGGAATTGAATTAAAGCAGATTTATGGTCAAACAGAAATTGCTGGTATTTCATGTATTCACAGAGATGGTGATATAGATTTTGATTCTGTTGGTAAGCCAATACCTCAGACTTATATTAAAATCACAGAAGATGGTGAAATTATATCAAAAAGCCCTTCGGTTTTTGTTGGATATTATAAAAATGAAGAAGCAACAAAAGAAACAGTTAAAGATGGTTGGTTATACTCGGGAGATGCAGGGTATTTTAATGAGAATGGCCACCTTGTTGTTATTGACAGAGTAAAAGATGTTATGACTTTAAGAGATGGAACCAAGTTTTCACCTCAATTTATTGAAAATAAACTTAAATTTAGTCCATATATTAAAGAAGCAGTTTGTATTGGACATAATAGAGATTTTATTGTTGCAATGATATGTATTGACTATGGTATTGTTGGTAAGTGGGCTGAAACACAGAGAATAGAGTATACAACCTATACAAATCTCTCTGCTAATGAGAAAGTTCAGGAGTTTATAGAGCAGGAAGTTGTTAAGGTTAACCGGACTCTTCCTGATGTATCTAAAATCAAGAGATTTGTATTACTATATAAAGAATTGCATGCAGATGATGATGAGCTTACAAGAACTGGAAAAGTTAGAAGAAAATATGTTGAGGAGAGATACAGCAAAGTTATTGAGGGAATGTATAGTGGCGAAAAAGAGATAGATATAGAAGATGTTATTAAATTTCAAGATGGTAAAACAGCTACAATAAAAACAGTTTTAAAAGTAAGAGATTATAAAGGAGAGTAAATATGGAGCAGTTTATTCAATTAATAATAACAGGTATAGTGCTTGGAAGTATTTATGCACTTGTTGCCCTTGGGTTTGTGCTTATTTATAAGTCAACATCTGTAATTAACTTTGCTCAAGGTGAGTTTTTAATGCTTGGGGCTTATATTTGTTTGCAAATGGTTGTTGGTTTTCATATTCCATTCTGGATAGCTTTTTTTCTAACATTAATAGTTTGTGCTATAATAGGTCTTTTGATAGAGCGTCTATTTTTAAGGCCAATGATTGGAGAGCCAATTATCTCTATTATTATGCTAACCATTGGTTTATCAAGTGTTATTAGATCTATAATTGCTATTTTTTGGGGTACTCAGACAAAGGTTTTTCCCCAAATTTTTTCAGAGAAACCTATTCACATTACCAAACATATAGGCATTTCAGAAGTTTATATTTATAGTATAGTTTTTGCAGCTATATTCCTTGGAATATTTACACTTTTTTTCAAATACAACAGAAGTGGTATTGCAATGAGAGCTACTGCTGATGATCAACAGGCTGCAATGAGTATGGGTATTAGTATTAAGAAAGTGTTTGCACTTGCATGGTGTATTGCTGCTGTTGTTGCAGCTGTAGGTGGAATATTAATTGGTAACATTAATGGTATAAATGTTTCGTTAAGTTTCTATGGATTAAAGGTTTTTCCTGTTGTTATTCTTGGAGGTCTTGATAGTATTGGTGGAGCTATTATTGGTGGGTTGATTATAGGTATTCTTGAGAACCTATGTGGAGGTTACCTTGACCCAATTATCCCTGGTATTAAAGAGGTTGCTCCATTTATTGTTCTTGTATTTATTTTAATGGTTAAACCATACGGTCTGTTTGGAACAGAAGAAATAGAAAAAGTTTAAATATAAGGAGGGTAAGTAGTAAATATGGAATATGGAGTATGTGGTAATTTTAAGGAAACTTATGAAAAAGACATGGAAATTTATCAAACTAAATTTCATAAATTTTGCCTCTACGGATTTTTAGTGCTGCTATATATATTCCCGCTATTTGGTGGAAAATATTTATTGTATGTAGCGAATTTAATGGCTATTGGAGTTATTGGCGCTATTGGTCTTAATATTCTCACAGGGTTTGCAGGTCAAATATCTCTTGGGCATGGTGCTTTTATTGGAATAGGTGCTTATGCATGTGCATATTTTACATCCAATCTTGGAATGTCATTCTGGATAGCAATGCCTCTTGCTGGTGTTGTAACTGCTGTTATTGGTATGATCTTTGGTATCCCTTCTTTAAGGTTAAAGGGATTATACCTTGCAATTGCAACTCTTGCTGCACAATTTATTATTGAATATATAATTGTTCACTGGGAAGCGGTTACCAATGGTGTGCTTGGTAAAATGGTTGATTCTCCTCATATAGGCAGTTTTGCATTTAATACAGATAAAAGCTATTTCTACCTATCTGTAACAATTGCAATTATATTAACAATATTTGCAAAAAATATTATTCGAACAAAAACAGGTAGAGCTTTTGTAGCAATTAGGGACAACTATATTGCTGCAGAAATTATAGGGGTAGATATTTTTAGATATAAACTTTATGCTTTTGCAATTAGCTCATTTTATGCAGGTATTGCTGGTAGTTTATGGGCTCATTACCTTACCTTAATAACTCCAGAGCATTTTACAATTGGTGTATCAATTGAGTATCTTGCTATGATAATTATTGGTGGACTTGGGAGTATACTTGGCTCAATTTTTGGTGCTGTGTTTATGATTGCTTTACCTGAGTTTTTAAGGTTTATTTCAGGTGTTGTATCTCAGAGTTATCCTGCAATTATTAATATTTTTGCTGCATTAAGAGAAGGGGTTTTTGGTCTGGTTATTATCCTTTTCTTAATTTATGAGCCAAAAGGAATGGCACACAGATGGAATCTCATTAAAGCATACTGGAAATTATGGCCATTTTCTTATTAGTTGTATGGGGATTTCCCCAAAAAATAAAATTTTTAAGGAGGGTAACATGAAGAGATTTACAGGTTTTTTAGTAGCATTGTTAGGTTTTGTTATGATTGCAACAGTTGGATTTGCAAAACCTAAAGAAATTGTAATTGGTGGTATCTTTGATATCACTGGTGGAACAGGTGCAGTTGGTGCTCCTTATGCAGAAGGTGTTAGAGATTATGTTAAGTGGATCAATGATCATGGTGGAATTAATGGTATGAAAATCAAACTATTAGACACAGATTATCAGTATAAAATTCCTCAGGCATTAGCAGCATATAAAACATTACAAGGTAAAGCAATTGCTATTCAAGGTTGGGGTACTGGTGATACAGAAGCTCTTTCTCCATTAATAACAAGAGATAAAATTCCTTATATGTCAGCTTCATATTCAGAGCATTTAACTGATCCATCTTTAACTCCATATAATTTCCTCATTGGTGTTACATATGCTGATCAGGCAAGAGTTGCTTTAAAGTTCATCAAACAACAGCATGAGAAAATGGGTAAAAAAGGTAAACCAAAAGTTTGCTTTATCTACAATGATACAGGATTTGGAAGATCACCATTTTTTACAGTAAAGTATAGAGGAAAGCTTTTCCCAGCAGCAGATGCTTATGCTAAAAAAATAGGTGTTGATGTTGTTGACACAGAAGTTGTTGCATTAAATGCTCTTGAAGCTACATCACAGCTTTTAAATATGAAAAAGAGTGGAGCTGAGTGGGCAATTGTTCAGGAAACAAAAGCAACAGCTACTATTTTAAAAGATGCTAAAAAACTTGGACTTAAAACAAAGTTTATTGCACTTAACTGGGGTATGAACAAGTTATTTGCTAAACTTGCTGGTGATGCTGCAGAAGGTGTATATTGGACATGTCCATTTGGTCTCTGGAATGATACAAATTTACCTGGTGTTCAACTTATGAGAAAAGTTAGTTTAACATATCATCCAAATAAAAAAGATAGAATTGTATGTTACAGTCAAGGTTTTGCAGCTATGTACGTAATGGCTGAAGCTCTTAAAAGAGCAGCTGCTAAAGGTGATTTATCAGGTGTTGGAGTTAAAAATGCATTAGAATCATTAAAAGATTTTGATACAGGTGGCTTAACAGGTCCTATTACTTTTACTAAAAAATCACATAAAGGCTCTGTAAGTTTAAGAATTTATCAGTTCCAGAAAGGAAAATTTGTTCCTGTTTCAGATTATATAAAAGTTGAAAGATAATAAAAAGGGGGGACACTCCCCCTTCTTTTAGTCTTACAGAAGGCATAGGTTTCATAGTGGAATCTATGTGTTCTGTGAGAGAACAAAAAAATATTAAAGAGGTTTAAATATGAGTGAAGTTATTGAAAAGAAAAAAACAGAGCAAAAATCAGAAAAAGAGAAGTTTTTTGAAAATCTTGAAATTATGCTTGATGTAAGTAATATTGAGGTTGTTTACAATGAAGTAATACTTGTTTTAAAAGGTTTATCTTTACAAGTGCCAAAAGGAAAAATTATTGCACTTCTTGGCTCAAATGGCGCTGGTAAATCAACAACACTGAAAGCAATTTCCGGGCTTTTAATTTCAGAGGATGGTGAGGTTACTGATGGCAAGATAACTTTTGAAGGTGAAGTTATTAATAACAGTTATGCAGAAGATATTGTTCAAAAAGGAATATTTCAGGTTATGGAGGGGAGAAGAATTTTTAAAGAATTAACAGTTGATGAAAACCTTGTAGCAGGAAGTTATATTAGGAAAGATAAAGAAAATTTAAAATCTGACAAGGAGCATATTTATGAACTTTTTCCAGCTCTTAAAAGAAGGATGAATATGAGAGCTGGTTATCTTAGTGGTGGAGAGCAGCAAATGCTTGCAATTGGAAGAGCCCTTATGGCACGACCTAAGTTACTTCTTCTTGATGAGCCGTCACTTGGTTTATCACCTCTGCTTGTTAAAGAGATTTTTGAGACAATACAGCAAATTAATAAAGAAGGGACAACTATTCTTCTTGTTGAACAGAATGCAAATATGGCATTGAAAATTTCTGATTATGGTTATATTATGGAAAATGGTAAAGTTGTGCTTGATGGACCTGCTGATGTTCTCAGGAACAACGATGATGTTAAAGAATTTTATCTTGGTTTATCAGAAGTTGGTAGTAAAAAAAGTTACAAAGATGTAAAGCATTACAGACGTAGAAAAAGATGGCTTTCTTAATATATAATAACAAATTTTGTGGGGGTTAAAATGACAGAAGGAAGATTAAAATATTATGACAAAGAAAAGGAGTGCTCTTCTACTGAAGAGAGGATGGAGAGACAATTTAACCAGTTTAAAAAAGATTTAGAGTTTGCATACAATAATTGTGAGTATTATAAAAATCTTTTTGGAAAAGATTTTGATGTTAATGATATTAAATCTTATGATGATATTACAGCTATTCCTAAAACAAACAAATCTAATATTGTAAATATTCATAAGTCTAATTATCCTTTTGGTGGAATGCTTGCAAATGGAGCAAAGTTAAAGAGAATTTATGTTTCACCTGGACCAATATATGACCCAGAAGGAGATGCAGATGATTACTGGAATTTAAGGGAAATTTTTACAAATGTAGGATTTCTTGAAGGTGATAGAGTGATTGATACCTTTAGTTACCATTTAACACCAGCAGGGATTTTTTGCGATGAAGCTTTAAAAAACCTTGGTTGTACCACAATACCAACAGGAGTTGGAAACACAGAGATTCAAATTCAAACTTTAAAAAATTTACAGGTTACAGGTTACATTGGTACTCCATCATTTCTCCATATGTTAATAAAAAAAGCTGAAAAAATGGGTTATGATTGGAATAAAGATTTTAATTTAAAAATAGCATGTGTTGCTGGTGAAATGTTACCTACATCTATGAGAAAAGAATTTGAAGAGGTTTACCATATTCTTGTAAGGCAATTTTTTGCAACTGCTGATATGGGTGGAATTGGTTATGAATGTTACTGCAAAGCAGGTATCCACTTTTCTGAGAACAGGCTTGTGGAAGTTGTTAATCCTGATACTGGTAAACATTGCAAACCTGGAGAGCCAGGAGAGCTTGTGGTATCAACTCTTGGAAACAGGACATATCCTTTAATTAGATTAGGTACTGGAGATCTTATTGTTCATACAGAAGAAGAATGTGGTTGTGGAAGAACCTCTTTTAGAATAGAAAAAATAGTTGGCAGGGTGGATATGGTTACAAAAGTTAGAGGTATGTTTATCCATCCAGGTCAGGTAAAAGAACTTTTAAATAAATTTGAGTACCTTGTTAAAGGGAAAATTGTTATTACAAGGGAAAATGATTATGATATTATGACTTTTTACTGTGAACTGGCAAAAGATATTCCACCAACAGAGACTTTTAAAGAGAAGATTTTAGGTGCAATTAGAGATATTTTTAAATTAAAAGGTGAGGTAGATTTTGTTGAACCTGGATTTATAAAAGATGATGATAAACTTATAGAAGATAAGAGGAAGTGGGATTAAAAGGGGCTTTATAAAGCCCTTTTTTAATAATAGGTAAAACTTTTCAACTTAATCCTTGACTTTTTTGTCAATAATTTATAGTTTAAAATATCAATTTAAAAGGAGTTAAGAATGAGAGTAAGAGATTTTATGAGAACAAATGTTATTGCAGTTCCAAGTAACACATCAATTTATGACGCACTGAAAATTATGAAAGAAAATAATATAAAAAGAATGCCTATAGTTGATGGTGGAAAATTAGTAGGAATAGTTACACGTAGAGGTTTAAAGGAAGCTACTCCATCAAAAGCAACTACTTTAAGTATATATGAGCTTAACTATCTTCTCTCTAAAATGACAGTAAAAGATGTTATGCATAAAAAGGTTATTACAATTCCTTCAGATTTTTCATTTGAAGCTGCTGCATATACAATGCACAAATATCAAATTGGTGGCTTGCCAGTAGTGGATGGTAAAAAACTTGTTGGTTTTATAACTTCAAATGATCTTTTTAACGTTATGGTTCAGATGAATGGTCTTGATGTAGAGGCATCAAGAATAACTGTGGAAGTTCCAGATGACAAAGTGAATGAGGCACTTATTAAAATAGCAGAAATTGTTAATAAACATGGAGCAGAATTAAAGGTAATCTCTGTTATGGATTTACCACAGTATCTGCATAAAAAACATATTATAGTTAGAAGTGTTGTAACAGAAAATATTAAAAAGATAGTTGATGATGTAAATGCAGAAGGATTTAATGTGGTAAGTATCCTTGAAAAAACAAGATTTGTTTAAAATATTTGGGGGATAAAATGCCTGATTATTTAATTAAAAGCAATGATGAAGTGGATATTGTGAAGGGTGAGGTTCTTTTTGATGAAGATGGTCATAAATTTATCTGGCTTGGTTGGGAAGAAAAAGAAGAAGAAGGCATGGTTCAGGTTAACCAATATATTATTATAAACAAAGGTGAAGGAGTTCTTCTTGATCCAGGTGGTATTCATGTTTTTTCAAGAGTTGTTGGAAATGTATCAAGATATATTGATTTAGACAAAATCAAATATATTTTCTTTACCCATCAAGATCCTGATGTATCTTCAGGAATATCTCTCTGGTTAAGTGTTACTAATGCAAAGGTTTTTATTTCAAAGTGGTGGGTTCGTTTTTTACCTCATTTTGGAATTTATGATAGTAAAAGAATTATTCCAATTGAGGATAGAGGAGGTAATATTAGTTTTTCCTCTGGGACAAGACTTGATATAGTGCCAGCACATTTCTTACATTCAACTGGTAATTTTACTTTATTTGATAATAAATCGAAAATTTTATTTACAGGTGATATTGGTGCAGCACTATTTCCAGTTAACAAAAGATACCTTTTTGTTGAGAATTTTAATGAGCATGTTAAGTTAATGGAAGATTTTCATAAAAGATTCTTAAGTTCGAATATTGCAATAAAAGCATATTTAAATAAAATTGCTAAATATGATATTCAAATGATTGCTCCACAACATGGTTCAATTTTTCCAGATAAGCAGACATCACAAACTTTTTTAAATTGGTTGCGAAATTTAAAAGTTGGAGTTGATATAATAAATACAATTTATGGGTAGAAAAATGGATAATTTTAATTCTTTTAAAAATATTTCTAAAAGTGTTGTAAAAGCTTCTATTCTTGACTCTATGCTCAAAAGTACTCTTGACCTTATTGGTAGTAATTTTTCAAGAATTATGAGTGATACTGATGCAATTGCAACTGCTGTTGAAGAATTGGAAGCAACATTGCGTCAGATGACTCAAAATGTAAATGATGTAAATGAAAAGATGAAAATCATTTTAGAAGAAAATGATAAAATAGATGAAGCTTTTTCAGAGAGAATTGAAGATATAAAAAATGTTACAGAAAAGGTTAATTTTACTTCAAAAGAGATTAATTCATTAGGAGAGGCTGCAGAAAATATTAATAAATTTGTAGTTGATATTTCTGATATTGCTGACCAGACTAATCTTCTTGCTCTTAATGCAGCTATTGAAGCAGCAAGGGTAGGGGATGCTGGAAGAGGTTTTGCTGTTGTTGCTGAAGAGATTAGAAAGCTTTCTGAAAATACAAACAGCCTGACCAAAAATATTTCAAGAGTTTTAAAGGATTTTACCAAAAGAATTTCAAAAGCAGTTGTTGATATAGAGGAACTTACGAAGGTTTTAAATACTTTTGAAAATGATATTGTAGGTGTTAGAGCAACTTTTGCATCCAACAAAGAAGCTTCTGACCAGATTGGTATGTCAATTAATCAACTTACCATTGCAATTGATGAAAATGCACAAGTATTATCAAGTATATTTTCAAAGATAGTGGATGTTGATACAACAGTTCAGGAAATTAACAGAATTTTTTCCACAATAGTAAAAGTAAGTGATGCAATAGGCGCTATGAAGATGTAAGAAATTAAGATATTTTCCATTTTGATAAATCAAAATTTAAATCTTAAAATATTACCTCTAATAACAGAGAAATAAAATATTTTTAAAAAAAGTCCCCTCTTACCTCAAAATAAAATAAAAACAATAGCATTAAATAAGAATTGGGCAAATAAATGGAGAAAAAGGAAGATTAAAAAATTTTCTTTATTTGGACGTTTTTTATTAGCACAAGTTGAATTTTTCATGAAAAACTGGGTTACTTTATCATAAAAATTTACACTAATGAATAATTAAATCTTGAATTTATCTGTTTTTTTTGATAAATTATCAATATGAAGAAACTTCCCATAGGCATTCAGACCTTTAGTGAAATAATCCAGGAAAACTATTTATATGTTGATAAAACAGGTTTTGCCCATAAATTAATAAATTCAGGCAAGTATTATTTTCTATCCCGTCCAAGGAGGTTTGGCAAATCACTTTTCCTTGATACATTATCAGAGATATTCCTTGGCAGTAGAGAACTTTTTAAAGGACTTTATATTTATGACGAATATGATTTTAAGCCTCATCCTGTTATTAGAATAAGCTTTGGTAGTGGTGATTATTCTGAAGAAAAAATTATTTTTGATGAAATAGAGTATATTTTAAATGAAAACATTGAATCACTTGAAATAGAATGTAAAAATATTCAAATGTAAATTTTGTTTCAAAGAATTAATAAAGAAATCTTATCAAAAATACCAATCCAAAGTAGTAATTTTAATAGATGAATATGATAAACCGATATTGGATAATATCACCAATCAGGAAATGGCAATAAAAGCAAGGAGTATATTGAGAAATTTTTATGGAGTGATAAAGGATAGTGATA
>CAZIZE010000082.1:0-14507 GCA_964543655.1 uncultured bacterium | reverse complement strand
GATTATTGACCATGCAAGTGAGTTCTCTATTTCAGCAATTTGAAATTTTAATGAAAGCAATTGATTGTTCTGTTCATAAATTCTGTTTTTCAACTCTTGCTGCTTTGCTTCTAATTCTATAATTTTTTCATTTAATTGTTTCTCTTTTCCAATAAGAGCATTACATTCTCTTGCAAGTTCATTTTTTTCACACTCAAGCAAAGTAATTCTATTTTTTAAAGTTTCAATCTCCTCTTTTTTATTAGCAAATAATTTTCTAAAGTTATCCAGTTCATTTAGTAGAGTATCTGCCCTTTCTTCTAATAATTTAACAGCAGAGGATTTCTCCATTGGTACAGCTTTAATAACAAATTGATATGTAAAAATATCAGGATTACTATTTTCTATTCTCTTTCTAATATCCTCTGGAATTTTAAACCAATCTGTTTTAAATTCCGTATTCCAAGGCTCCATTATAACTCTATCAATTTTTGTTACAAAAAATCCTGCTCTCTCTAATTCAAGAAAAATAGTTTTTCTTGTAAAAAACTTTACATGAGTTGAATCTAATAATCCTGTTTCATTGTAATCCCATTTCCCATCAATAATATTGGCGATTATAGAGCCATGAGCTACATTTGGCACTGAAATTAGCAAAATTCCATTGGGTTTTAAATATGGTAAAAGTTTTTTTAATGTGCTTTCACTTTCTTGAAGATGCTCAAGAACATCCATTAGTAAAATATAGTCAAACTTTTGCTCTCCTAATTTAGCAAGCACCTGACTATCTTGAACATCACCAATTATTAATTTCTCAAGAAATGGCTTTGCTATCGTCCCTGCAACTTCATCTATCTCAATACCATAAACTTTGCACTTTAGATTATTTTTTAAATATTGGGAAACATGACCTGAGGCGCAACCTATTTCAAGAACATCACTGTGTGGTTTAATTTCTTTTAAAATTTTATAATAAACACTATTTTCATTTTTCATATTGATTTTATAAAAATATTTTTGAGAACCATCCTCTATATATTCCTGCTCTTCAAAATTATTTTCATTAAATTTATGCAAATATTCATTTTGTAAATTTTCTGGAAATGAAAATTTATCAAAATCAATGCTATTTGATGCAATACCAATAATGGTATGAGGCTTTAAAATATTTCCCTGAAAAAGCACAGCCCTATATTTAAATTGGTCTAAAACTTTATAAAATAGCTGAGGAGTAAATCTCCAATAATCAGCAGGATGTTCATGAATTGGGAAATCCATCACAGATGATATAATAAAAACACCGTCATTATCAACAAGGCTTGACATTTCCTTTACTGCATCAAGAGGAGAAAAAACATGCTCTAATGTTTCAAGGCACAAAACCCATTTACAGGTCTTTTTTTTAAATGGAACCCTATGAATATCACATATAACATCAACACCTACCCCTACTCTAATATCAGCACCTATGTAATTGCAGTCTTTAAAATATGGTCTAAGGTCAGCATATCCAACCTGTCCATCTACCTGAAATGAGCCAAATTCTATCACATTTCCTTTTAAGTTTATTTTATCTGAAATAAAGCTCACAAAATTTTTAATATTTTCCCTCATTTAACCTCTCTTTAAATTATATTTCTCAATCTTGTAACGGATTACTCTCTCATTAATACCAAGATATTTTGCTGCTTGTGTTTTGTTGTAATTATGCTGTTCAAGTGCTTCTAAAATAAGTTTTTTCTCAAGTCTCTCTATCTCTTTATTTAAATTAACTGTTGTACTTTCATCTTCTTCAAGTAATTGCGCTAACCTTACTTCCTCAGGTAAATCATTCACTTCTATGGTCTTTCCATTGCAAAGTGCAACAGCTCTTTGAATGATATTTTCAAGCTCCCTAATATTTCCTGGATAATGATACTTTATCAACAAATCTTTTGCTTCAGGAGTAATTGATATTGTTGATTTTGAAAACTCTTTTAAAAAATAATCTATAAAAATAGGAATATCTTCACGTCTTTCCCTTAATGGTGGCAATTGTAATGAAATTACATTTAATCTATAGTATAAATCCTCTCTAAATTCTCCACTCTTAATCATCTCTTTTATATCACGGTTAGTAGCAGAGATGATTCTCACATCAATTGAAATTGTTTTTTCACTACCAACTTTCTCTATTTTTCTTTCTTGAATTGCTCTTAATAACTTACTCTGTAAATGGAGAGGCATCTCTCCAATTTCATCAAGAAAAAGAGTACCTCTATTTGCAAGCTCAAATTTTCCTTTTCTATCTGAAATTGCTCCTGTAAATGCACCTTTTTCATGACCAAAAAGTTCACTTTCAAATAGATTCTCTGGTATTGCAGCACAGTTAACAGGAATAAAAGGTTTTTTTGCTCTTTCACTTAATTTATGAATAGTTTTTGCTATAACCTCCTTTCCTGTACCACTTTCACCGGTTATAAAAACATTTATATCTTTTGGAGCAACTTTGTAAATTGTCTGATATATTTTTAATATTTTGGGATTTTTAAATGGAATATCTATATTTATCTTTTCTGTTATCTCTTTTACAGTTTCTTTAGTTAAAAAACTTTCTTCATATTCTCTGACTTTTTCTAACAATAGTTTTAAGTCAACTGGCTTTTCAATAAAATCTACTGCTCCAAGTTTCATTATATTTACTGCAGTTTCTATTGAACCAAATGCAGTAATTAATATAAAACCAATTTCAGGGTTAATCTCTTTTATTTTTTCAAGTAATTCTTCACCGGTAAATTCAGGCATTCTATAATCAGACACAACAAGATTAACATGATTTTTCTTTACAATATCTATTGCTTCTACAGGTGATGTAGTTGTAATAACAGAAAAACCTTGTTTTTTTAAAAATCCACTTAATAATTCTACTTGTGCTTTTTCATCATCAATAATTAATATTTTCATAATCTCTTCACTAAAATAAAAGTTTCTTATTGTCAAATTTTTTTATTCGACAAATTTGAAATTCATTTCGACAAATTTGTCGAAACAATCACACCTGCCACAAACAAAATATATTGTTTTTACTGGATATTTTATTTGGCATACTTTGTGATATAACTTAAAACAAATTAACAATAAGGAGATAAAAATGAAAAGAAATCACCTTACACTAATTTTCATTTTAATAGCTTTATCATTTACTCTTTTTAGCTGTACAAGTGCTCAGCTTGGCTCCACAATAGGTGGGCTTGGTGGTGCAGCAATTGGAGGTCAGATTGGAGATAAAAGCCACAGAAGTAGAAATGCAATAATAGGTGCTTTTGCAGGAGCTGTTATCGGTTATATAGTTGGTAATGAAATGGATAAATATGACAGAGAAAAATTAAATCAAACCTTTGAAAAAGTGCCTTCACACAAAAAAGTAACATGGGTCAATCCTGATAACCATAACAAATATGAAGTAATACCAGAACCAGCATACACCAGTAATGATGGTAGAGTATGTAGAGATGCATACATTCAGGCTGTTATTAATGGTGAATATAAACAGGTAAAAACAACTGCTTGCAGAAATGACGATGGAACATGGGAAATAGTTAAATAAAAAATAGTATCAGGTGCTAACTCAACGTTTAAAATATTATGAAAAAATTTTCTAATCCTATGTAGGGTAAAAAAAACAGAAAGGAGGAAAAAATGAAAGCAAAAAAATTAGTAGTAGGAATTCTCTTAGGAGCAATGTTAGTAGCGGTACCTCTCTTTGCAGGAGGAAATGGAAAAGGGTTTATGGGCGGGGTAACAATGCTAACTTTGTTCAGGGAAGCGGACAATTATTGCAAAATGGTTTTGGAGATGGTACTATGCCGAGACCTATGGATGGTACAGGTTTTGGTGCAACTAACAATGACAGGCAAGGAAATGGGCAAATGTTAAGAGATGGTAGCTGTGACAATCAAAGTATTTTACAAATTTTAGATTAATGCTCTGTTAAGATGGAATAGCCTGAAAATGGCTATTCCTCTTTTTAAAATTTCAATTTAGGAGGATTTTATGAAAAAATATTTTTTAATAACTTTGCTCTTTTTATTTACAATTGCTACAATAGCTTTTGCAAGAGGAGGAATCTTTTCAACAATTTTGCAAAATGCAGAAACAATAAAAATTGAAGGTAAAGTAATATCAGTCCCTGTACCATTTATTGGGAAAAGAGGACAAGCTATGACACTTGATACTGAAAATGGGGAGATAAAAGTTTATGGACTGGGACCAATATGGTATTGGCAAAAAAATCAAGTAGAAAGACCTACAGTTGGTGAAACAGTTAATGTTGAAGTTTATAAACTTGATATTAATGGTGAATTATATTATATTTTAAAAAATATAACACTAAGTGATGGAAAAAAATTAAATTTGAGAGATAGTGACACAACTCTTCCTTTATGGAGAGGAGCACATGGCAGAATGAATAAAGGGGGATATATGGGGAGAAAATTTGATAATTCAACATGCCCTTTCGCAAAATAGAAAGGGGAAATCCCCTTTTAATTTAAGTTCAAGGTTCAAAATTGAAAAAATATTTCAATAATCTGTTAAAAATATTGCAAAGGTTGTATAATTGGGGTGAAATGTGATAAAAAAACTTTTTATCATTTCATTAATATTTCTATTTACCCGGACAACTTTATCTGCAAAAGATGTTATAATTCAAGATAGCAATATTAACACAAACTTTTCTGGAAAAGTTCTGGAAATAAAAGATAACCAAATAAAAATTTTAAATTCAAAAAATAATAAAATTGAAACATTATACCTTGACAAGAGTAAAATATCTCAGTTAAAGGAGGGTGACACATTAATATTAAAAACTGAAAATAATTTTAATAAAAATCCAAATTGTAGATGTTTAAGAATCAGGGAAAGGATTAGAAAACTTGCAGAGCAGAGAAAATCTTTTCATAAAATTAGGAAAAATTCTCGTCCTCATTTTAATAGTCGTCGCCATAAAAAATAACATATTTGCAGAAAATATTTTTAATACAGAAATATCAACAGGCTACAATTCCAATATCTTAGAAACTGAAAGTAATAAAATAAATTCATGGTATAATAAAATTTCCTTAATTGATAATTATATCTTTCCAAAAAATCCAATAGAGTTAACAATTCTTGCTGAATTTTCAAAGTATTATAGTTTAAAAAATGACCTATATCTAAACAGCAACTTTAAGTATAGTTTCAAAAATAAGTTTGATTATGCTGCTGGTATTACATATTTAAAAGATAACAATGACAATACCAATAGCTATCTTGGAATTTATAACAACTTTAGCTTAAATTTAAGAAGATTAAAGTTTTCCTATAGAATAGAGTATGATTACTTTATTGAAAAGTATCAGTATGATGATTATGTATTATACAATCTAAGAACTATTTTTAAATTAAAAACTTCCTCTTCTGACAATTATAAAAAGAGAGAAAGATTTAAATCTTTTATTGATTCATTTTTAAGTCAAAAATATGAAAAAGACCTTTCGCATAATTTTTCAATAGAATACTCATTGAAAAACTTTATAATTACACCAAGTTTTACTTTGAATAACAGCAACATTAAATATGAAAAGTATCAAAATATTCAACTCTCTCTTGAATATTCAGCTAATATAAATTCTTTTAATCTTGATTTAGCAGCTGTATCAGGTTATCTTAATTATTATAAAGCAGACAGAAGAGAGTATTTCCTATCTTTGCAATGTAGTATAATCTATCTACTTTCAGAAAAATATTATATTGGGCTCACTTTTGAATCAGATAGAGATAGCTCAAACAAGGAGGGTGAAAGTTATACAAAATATATATCTGAAATAGTTGTGGGAATCAATTTTTAGGGATTAAAATTGAAAGACATTAAATTTTTTGTTTGGAATATTATATTTTTTTTACTATTAATCTCTATTATAATGTTCCATTATTATAATCACTATCTGAATTTAAAAAAAGAGGTTTACCTTTTAGTTAAAACAGAAGCTGAATCAATTGCAAAACGTTTTGAGATTGCAGCAACAAAGCTGTATAGGTCAAATAACTTTATCATTTCAATAATAGAAAATAATCTCAAATCTCAAGCTAAATTTATTGATCTACTTAATTCAATAGAGCCATTTAACTATGATGAGCTTAAAGAGTTCTCAAAAGAAACAAATCTTGCATTAATTTACATTGTCCCTTTTGGAAAAAATAAGAAAATAATAGGTTACTCAAATGTTCCTGTAAGTAAATTTTTTTATAAAATTTATAATAATACTCCAGATAAAATTATTTTTCACAAGGAAAATAATCTTATATTATACAATTACAAAGGAAAATACTCAAAGGCTTTTATAATTACAGGTATAACAGCAGCTAAATATTTTCAGGCAAAAAAAAAATTTACCATAGACAATCTAATTAAAGCAATAGTCAGCCATAGAAAAGAAGTTATTAATATAAAGATAATAAATGGTAATTTAAATAAAATGAAGATAGTTTTGAAGCAGGACAAATATTTTATTGTAACTTTACCTTTTAAAGGAGTTAATGGTAAAATTATTCAAATAACAATTGATGCAACTCATGGGGTAAAAATAATAAAAAATTTTAAACATAACCTAATAGTTTTTTTAAGTGTCATTATAGTTGTAGCAATAGTTGTCAGTATCTTACTCTATATTTTGCAAAAAAAATATTTTCAATCTCTTCAAAATTATGAAAGAAAACTTTTTACACAGGAAAAATATGCATCACTTGGTAGAAGTGCAGCTCTAATTGCACATGAAATTAGAAATCCTGTAAATGTTGTAAGCATGGGGCTTCAAAGATTAAAATATGAAACAGAATTATCAGAAGATGACGAATACTTGAATCTTATTAACACTATGATAGCAGAATTATCCAGAATAAACAATACAATTGAACTTTTTCTTGATTATTCTAAGCCATTAAAAGTTAATAAAGAAAAAATATTATTGAAAAATCTGATTTCAGAGATTTTATCTTTTTTCAAAAATTCTAATTTGGAAATTTCAATTAACATTAATGATAACTTTTTTATTAATGCTGATAAAAACTTAATGAAGCAGTTATTTACCAATTTAATAAAAAATGCTTATGAAAATAGAGAAACTACTCTTTTAAAAATTTCAGCAAAGGATAATATTATAACTTTTGAAAATAATGGAGTATTAAAAAAAATTGATTGTGAAAAAATTTTTGAGCCATATTACACAACCAAAATTAAAGGGTCTGGTCTTGGGCTTGCAATTGTAAAAAAAATAGTTGAATCTCATAACTGGGAAATTTCCTGTACAGTAGAAGGAGATGTTATAGAGTTTAAAATAATTACAGATAATTAAAATGAAAAAACTATATCTATCCTTTTTACTCTTTTTTTTATTAATTTCATGCAGTAGATTGGTAAAAAATTCTTCATTTCTACCTCCATCTGATAATTTTTCACCAAATAGGGTAAAAACTATTGCAGTTTTACCATTTACAAATTTAACCACAAATAAGGATCTTGCAAAACTTGTTAGAATCAGCTTTTACAGTCATCTCACTGTAAGGGCTTTTAAAGATATTGAATTATCAACAGTTGACTTTATTTTAAAAAGATTAAAGATAAAAAATCTTGATATTAATAATAAAGCACAGATAAAAAAAATAGGAAATGCATTAAAAACAGATTATCTTGTTTATGGTAAGGTTGTTTCCAATGAAAAAGTTTTCGCAGCTATTTATTCATTAAATTCAATAGAAATAGATATACAAATTGTTGATACAAAAAAATGCAACGTTGTTTGGCATGATAGGATTATAGCAAAACAGCATGAAGGAGGAGTTCCCACATCAATACTATCTATCCCTTTTATTTCTGCTTCAACTACAATGAATATGGAAAAAAGTGTTACTATAACTTTAATTGAAGATTCATGTAGAGTACTTGCATATAGAATACCAGGTAGTTTAATTTCTAAAAAAAAGTTAAAAACAAATTATATTGTCCAGGCTGGTGCTTTTTTGCTAAAAGAAAAAGCAGTTAATATCCTGAAAAAAATTAGGGATTTAGGGATACCTTGCTATATTAATAAATTTCACCAATGGCACAGGGTAATTCTTGGTCCTTTTGAATCTGTTAATGAGGCTGAAAATGTCAGAGAAAAAATAGATAATAGTTTAAAAATTCATTCTATTATAAAGATTGTTCAACAAAATAATTAAAAATGTAACCTGAAATTAAATGCCCAAAAATTCCAGGGATATGTGCACATGACCCAATAATTTTACTATTGTTGACTTTTATATATCTGGTCTCTTCAATACAGTATACAACAGGAAATCCTTCCTCTATTCCATGCTTTTTTAAATTTTTTTTTACTCTTTTTAACAACCTATCTCCATAAGCTTCTCCAAAATCTGATATTTTAATATTTTCTGGATTTATTTTACCACCTGCTCCCATAGCACTAATAATATTTAATTTTTTATTTAAACATTGCAAAATTAGTTCAATTTTATCAGAAAGTTTATCTATTGCATCAACAACAAAATCGTAATCATTCCTTAGAATCAATTCTTTATTTTCAAAATTAAACCTCTCAGTTATACAGGTAATATCAATATCATCATAAATCTCCATTAAAAGAGCTTTCATTGCATGGCATTTAAACCAATTTAAATATTTTTTAAAACCAATTGCATGCCTGTTAAAATTAGAAATATCAACCTTATCTGCATCAACAAGAGTTATATTTTTAAAACCATTTCTTACAAGAGATTCTGCAACATTGGAGCCAACGCCACCAACTCCAACTATTAAGATTTTTGCTGATTGAATTTTGGAAAGAGATTTATCATTAATAAGGATTTTAACTCTATCCATAAATATTTTTATAAACTCTCTCTATTTCTTCTAAAAATTCACTATTTGATATACCCTTTTCATTAAATAAAACAGCAGATAAACCACCTGCTCCAACACCTTCTTTTACATACCCTTTTTCATATAAACGTAAATTTTCATACTTTGAGGTCTCAAAATTCAGCATTGAAGTAATTAAAGGAATTTTCAAATCTATATTTTCCATTAACCCTATAATATCAGAGTCTTTATCAAAAGTAACCCATTTGGTTGTGGAAATAGCAAGATTTTCATAAATAGAATTATCAGAATTAATATGCTTAATTAACGTTGCAACAGCAACCATCTGCGTACCACCAGCAAGTAGTACCAGAACGCCTCTCTTTGCAAGCTCAATGGATAATATTGCCTGAATAGGTTGCATTGGGTCAGCTATTTTCTTAACAATTTCAAAAGGTTCATCATTATTACTAATATATTTCAAAGCTTTTTTAACTACATTAATTTTCAAATCATGGTTATTTCCAGGCATACTACCACAAATTTTATTAAAACCATTGTAGCCAAAAGCTTCAATAAGAGCAAGTGCTGTGGTGGTGCCTCCTGGAACACTTTCACCAAGAATTACAAATTCAAAAGATTTCGAAATATGCTCAGCAAGAGCTTTAACCTTTTCAAAAATATTTTCAAAATCAAACTCAATAAGAGCTTTGCCCTTTTCAAGGCTCTTGCCAAAATTATCATTTATTTCAATTAAAGGTGTAACTGGCTTTACTTTTAATCCTGCATTAATTGGAAAGTATGGAATATTCAAAATATTTAGCGCTGCTATTGATATTATTACAGGTGAAGGTGGGCCAAGAGGATTTTCTGGCACAGCAGCCAGGCATTTGGCTTTACCATAATATATAGCTTCAACATCAGCAGCAGCAGTAAATTTAATCAAATCAGTATTGGCTCCCGCTGCTGATATACCGGGGATTTCACATGTTTCCGTGTGTGCTATGGTGCATAAAAAAATTGAACTTTTCCCCTTAACTTTTAAAAAAAAATCTTTACCTCTACTACTTAAATAATTAAAAGTAATATTCATTTTCACCTATCTATTTCTATGATAAAGCCATCATATCCAAGCTTTAGAGCCTTTTTTAAAATTTTTTCAGCAGAGGACCTCCTCCTGTAATTGCCAATTAAAACTCTATAAAATTTTCTACCATTAACATATGTGGATTTTATATAAGTTTTTATAAAATATCTTGATAAAATCTTTTTAAAACTTTTAGCATTGGAGTAAATGGTAAAAGATGCTATTTGTACTGCATAGTAGCGAGAGTAGTGAAACCTGCTATTTTTATATAAAAATGGAGATTTAACAACTGTAATTCTAACCCTTGCTATCCCTTTTTTGGCCATACCAAGTTTTTTAGCAGCAGCGTAAGTTAAATCTATAATTCTTCCTTTTACAAAAGGTCCCCTATCATTGATTTTCACAATAACAGACCTACCATTTTCGAGATTTGTAACCTTTACATAGGTGCCAAGTGGCAATGTTTTATGTGCTGCTGTCATTGCATACATGTTGTATATTTCACCACTTGCAGTTGGTCTGCCATGAAAATCACTTCCATACCATGAGGCAATACCTGTCTCCTGATACCCCACATATGCTTTCATTGGCTTGGTTGGGGCATGATATATGTAATAACTTCGCTTAGTTGCACAACCAGATATAAAAATTATAAGAAAAATTATAAAAATTTTAATCTGCTTCATTGATTCCTGCTTTTGGATGAGATTTATCATAAACTTCAATTAATTTATCTATACTAATATGTGTATAAATCTGCGTGGTTGATAATGAAGAATGGCCTAACAATGATTGAATCATTCTAATATCCATACCTTGATTAAGTAAATGAGATGCAAATGAATGCCTTAAAACATGAGGTGTCACTTTTTTGTTAATATTAGCTTTAGCTGCTCTATCTTTTATCATCATCTGAATAGCTCGTGGTGTAATTCTTTTACCTTTTAAATTAGTAAAAACAGGTGTAACAAATTCCCTGTTTACTTTTTCTTTTAAAACATTTTTTCGAATTTTTAAATAATTTTTTAATTTTTTTTTAGCATTATCATTAAAGATAACAAACCGCTCCTTACTACCCTTGCCACGTATCCTCATAACATTTTCATCAAAATCAATATCTTCAATATTTAATCCAACTACTTCACTTACCCTAATACCTGATGAATATATTAGCTCGAGAATAGCGTTATCTCTGTAAAATTGCTCTGTTTTTTTAATATTTTCATCTTTATACTCAAGAAGTGCATAAACTTCATCTATATTGAGATATGTTGGTATTTTCTTATCCTGTTTCTGATATTGAATATTAAAAGCAGGATTTTTATCCAATATTTTTTCTTTGTACAAATACTGATAAAAATGTTTTATTGCAGAAATTTTTCTATTAACAGAATTTTTTTCAAGTTTCTCCTCTGAAAGTAAAAAATATATAAACCTTGACACTTCATCATAAGTTGCATTAATCACATCAATACCTATCTTATTTAAAAATAGTGTAAACTGATTAATATCTCTAATATATGAATCAACTGTATGTGATGAATAATTTTTTATAAATTTTAAGTAAACTTTAAAAGAATTTAATAACTTTTCTGTTGATAATTTTGTGGAGTTGTGAGATTTTTTAACCATGACAAAAGATTACAAATTTATCCTTTTTTTATTAATATCTATTTTATTACACATATTACTATTTTTTACAATAAAAGAAAACACTCTTTTTAAAAATAATAAAATTGTTACTATAAAAAAAAATGAGCCAACAAAGATCAGATTTATAGATCTCCCGGATAATACTCCAGAGACCAAAAAAAAGGTTAAAAGTAAATTTATTGCCCAAAAATCACATTTAGCCAAGAAACAAACAAGGAAAAACACTCCTCTAATTAAATCTAAGCCTAAAATACCTCAAAAAAAATCTATTGTTGTTACAGAAAAAATTCCCACATTATACAATAATAAAGTAGTTGCTAAAAAACAGCAGAAACAGAGGAAAAGAAAAGTAACAAAACCCAAAAAGATTGTAAAGAAGAAAATTGTAAAGAAGATTGTAAAGAAAAAGGTAAAAACAGCTAAAATTAGAAAAAAAGTAATAAGAAAAAAAATTGTAAAAAAGAAAACTGTTATTGCTCTTAACAAAATTACCCCAAATTACAAAGAGATATTGGAAAAGGGATTATTTACACCTGAAAAAAGAGTAAAATCTAATAAAAAAACAGAGAAGAGTAAAAAATCTAATAAACAACCAAACAAAGAATTTAAAGAATCAGATGTAAAAACCTTATCACCTAATATATTTCAGCCTTCTCACATATATCCTGATGATATTGATATTAGCGATTCTGTTTCAATCTCAACTCAATCAAGTAGATTTGCTTCATATTTGCATAAAGTAAAAAGAAAAATAGAACTCGTGTGGGAATATCCACCTCTTGCAGGTGAAATGGGCATTGGCGGAAGAGTTTTTGTAAAATTTACAATAAATAAATATGGTCACCTTGTAAATGTTAAATTACTTAAATCATCAGGTGCAGCTATTCTTGATAAAGAAGCAATTAAAGCAATAAAAGAAGCTGCTGATTATCCACCTTTTCCAAAGGATAATAGTTTTGGTGTAAATGAAATAAAAATTCATGCATGCTTTGATTATGTTATTGTAGGAAAGGAGCTATGGTAGTGAAAGATGTAAAAATGGTAATTTATGACTGTGATGGTGTAATATTTGAATCTAAAAAAGCTAATTTAGAATATTACAATTATATTTTAAAAAAGTTTAACATACCACCTGTATCAGAGTCAAATCCTGAGCATATGAAAGTGTTGCATACATATTCAAATGATGAGGTTTTTAAATATTTTATACAAAACAAAGCTTTGCAGCAAAAAATTATAAAATACTCTAAAACTGTTGATTATTCTAAATTTTATAACTATATGGAAATAGAGAAAAATTTTTTTAAATGTTGCAATGTTTTAAAGGAAAATAAAATTAAAATAGCTGTTGCCACAAATAGAAGCATCTCTTTTGCTGGTATATTAAAATTTTTTGGTCTAAGTAAGGTAATTGATGACTATGTTACAACTCTTGACGTTAAGCACCCCAAGCCTCATCCAGATATGTTAAATCTTTTAGTAGAAAGAAATAACTTAAAACCTTTTCATACTATTTTTATTGGTGATTCTATGGTAGATTTTCAGGCATCAAAAAGTGCTAAAATCAAATTTATCGGTTATAAAATAAGTATTGAGAACTGCACAAGAATTGATGACCATATTCAATTATTGGAAATTTTAAACATTAAACTTTAATAACTGCCCGTCCCTTAACTTCTCCTTTTTTAAGTTTTTCAAAAGCTAATTCAACTTCATTTAACTGGTACTTCTCTATTACAGGCTCAATAGCTCCCATTTTTAATAGGTTGATTAACTCTACTAACTCTCCCTTTGTTCCACCAAAGGTAGTACTTAAAAAAGCACCATAAGGCATTGAGTTATGTTTAAAATGAAACACTCCATCACCTCTACCAACAACAACTATATGCCCAAGTGAAGATATTATCCTTGCTGCTAATGAAATAGTTTCACCACTACCTACAAAATCAAAAACTGAATGAATATCTCTTTTTCCAACAGCATTTTTAATATTTTCAAAACTATTTTTTCTAAATTCAAAAACAAAATCAGCCCCAAGCTCTTTAGCAAGATTGAGAGCTTTCTCAGAAATATCAACAGCAATGACATTTACCTTATAAAGAGCTTTTAATATCATTACTGCCATATGTCCAAGACCACCAACTCCTATTACAATAGTATTAGCACCTGGATACAAAAGCTCTTTTACTCTTTTTATTGCATGATAAGAGCTAAGTCCTGCATCTGTTAGAGGTGCTGCTTTACATAAGTCAACATCTTCTATAGGAACAATACTTTCAGCCTGTGCAACCACATAATCTGCAAGACCTCCATCCCGCCCCATGCCAGGTTGTGCTGGCTTAAAAGGGCAATAATTGTTAAACCCTTTAACACAGTAATAACAATTTCCACATCCTGAAATTGTTACAACACAGTTCATACCTTTTTCTATACCCTTTACACCTTTGCCAATTTCTTCAACATACCCTGCTATTTCATGGCCAATAGTCATTGGAAGGTTTATTTTTAGGTGAGGAGGAGATGCTTCCCAGTGATACATTAGATGCAGATCAGATTGGCAAATTCCATTTGCAACCACTTTTAATAAAACCTCTCCATAATCTGGTGAAGGTTTTTCCATATTGTGAATAAATTTACCACCACCTTTCCATTTTAAAATTCTGTATGCTCTCATTCTAAAAATTCCTCGACAATTTTTTCATATTTGTCAAATTCAGGAGACCATCCCCACTCTTTTCTTGCATTTGAATCATCAATTTTTTTAGATAAAACTTCTAAAATATCTGAAATAGATTTTTCAGCATAAAAAATAACATCTGTACCTGGAATTTTCTTTTTCACAATTTTTACCAATTCTTCTGCTGATGGTGTTGGTGACACTCCATTGATTAAATATATCATTTTTTTTAATCT
>CAZIZE010000081.1:0-3648 GCA_964543655.1 uncultured bacterium | reverse complement strand
AACCTTTTAATATTAATAGCAATTTACCATATTGCTAAAGACGCTGTGTAAAGATCACAAAACCAACCTTAAATCAAGAGATTTTTCGGACTAAGGCCCTTAAATAGTTTACAGTTATCGGTTCAAAGTTTAAAGTTTTTGAAATATTATAAGATGTTATTTCAAATTAAAAAGCTTATAATAACATTTGTAAAAAAATTGCTGTTGGATTTTACATTTGGTTTTGTATTAAATAATCAGACTTTTCAAAATTCCATTGATCATTCCCAGGTTCCACATCACTCCAAGTAACTCCTGCTCTAACAAGCATTCTATATGTATCAATCCCAAGTCCGGAAAAATCTTTAAATATTACATCAGGAGCAAAATTTTCATTTGTTTCATCAAAATAAAACCTAATAAAATTTAATCCTATTTGTGTTTTTCTATTTAATAATAGATAAATTTACTTGGTCTTTAAAAGTTAGTCCATTAGTTAAAGTAACCTCAAACATTAATTTATATTCTCCAGTAATTCCATTTAAATTATCAAGGTGAAGCAAAGAGATATTTTCAAAATTTACTAATTCTCCTGTATAAGCTATTTCGTCTCCCTGTTGCCATCCATTTGGATATACGTAGGAAAAAATATCTCCAGTTTCAGTAATTATACTGATTTTCCAATCTGCAACAATACCGTTTAAAACATTGGAGTTAATGGATATTGTTAAATTTAATTCATCATTTTCATAAAGAGTTATATCTCCGTCAGAGCCATTTACTTTTATATCAACAATATTATTCTCACTGTTTATTGGGATAAATTGAATAAGCTGAACAGTATAAGGTGCCACAGTAAAATAATCATTTTTTAACTCTATAGAAGATTTTCCATTATTTTCGTCATCTACCTGTAAAATATTTGTATGATAACTGGAATTAGGGAAAACTTCACCATCAATATTCAATTTAAAACTAACAGATTTATCGTTTAAGTTTGTAACTAAAACTCCATATCCATCATTACCTTTTCCAGCAAGCATCCATAATTTTGTTTCATTATCTATAGTTATTGGTACATCAATTGAAAGAAGTTTTGGATAATTTTTATACATTACTGACCATAACCTAAAAGCATATGCTTTTGGCTTGTAACTTGCCTTATCATCTCCATAAAATAGACCACTCCAACCCATTTCCCTTAAATTTTCTGTATTATTTGGGTCTGATTTTTCATCACCTGCCCTGTAATAAAAAGCTCTTTTAATTCCTCCATACTGCAAAGCAATCCATGTCCCTGTTAAAATAGCTGCCCCCTCTTTTTTATTCATAATTTTATAAATATAGTCATTGGGATAATAGACTATTTCCCCATTTGTAGTTTCTTTTAAATAAGAAACACCATATGCGTCACATATTAATTCAACGTCTTTAAAAAAACCTGTACCAGCCCAAGGAACAGATGCAAAGTCACCTTCCCCATTAAGTAAATTCCTATATTGTCTTGCTGCTTTTAAATACATTTCAGGATCATTTTGCCAGAGATGCCAGCCAAGCCAGTCTGGTTTGAGATTATGCTTGTAAAGGTATGTTAAGAAATCTATTGCACTATTATTTTCAACAACTCCATTGATGACATCAATTGTTGGCTTTAAAATGCCAGGACCACCAACTTTATATTCAGGATAAGCTAATTTTATAGCTTGAAAAGCTTTTGCCCAGAATTCTATAAATTCAGAATTGCTTCTGTCCCAGAAATCTTTATTTGGCCATTCAGTAATAATATCTATATATTGGAATGGCTTTATACCATTCCAGTTTTTATATCTCTCTATAATTTTTTTTCCCACAATTATCCAGTTATTTTCTTGAGTTTCATTTTGAGGTCCACGAAAGTCAAAATTCCTGATAGCACTGTTTGAATTGTCACCAATTCTTAAAAATAACTCAAAGCCTCCATTTACAATTTTATTCACAAGGTCATCACTTAGTTCCCAATGATAATTAGAAGTATCATTTGCATCACAATCCCATGAAGGATAGGTTGAATTATCAGGACATTGGAATATTCCTGCTATATCAAGCCTATTGTCCCAATAGCCATTGTTTCTAATAGATGTAATACCTATATCCTGTAAATTTTTAGTTAAATCAGGTATAGTAGGATTATCAGGTGGTGGAGTTGGACCACTGATTACTCCTTGCAAATCTGCTAATTGAATATTTGAATTATTATCGATTATCTCTATTATTTGGATATTTGAGTCACTGTAAATTTTGTAATTTAATATAAACATGAAAAAAATAATAAATAAAATAATTTTTTTCATCTTCTCCTCCTCTTTTAAATAAAGCTCTTAATTTTGTAAAAAAATTTTTTTAATAAAATTTGCATAATTAGCTTATCTATTTTGAGCAATATATTAATCTATCCACTTTATCCATAAAAAAGTTGATTCTTAAGGTTTCTTTATATTTTTATGTGATCAAATCCTCTTATACAGTTCAAAGTTCAACGTTGAAAAAATTTTGATAACAACAAATTAAGAATGTTACAAGTGTCATTTCAAGTAGATAGTTGTATTACATGTATTTTGCTTTTTTTATATTTGTAATATAATTCTGAAATATTTTCAATAACTTTTTACTATTCGTAAGAATATTTTTCTCACTTATAAAAAACGACTAAGCATAGAACTTATAATATAAAATTTCATATCTTGACATTTTCATGGTTTAATCGTATATTTTATAGATAGAAAAAAGAGGAGTGGAGAATGAAACTTTCCAAAAATGAAGTACTATATGTGGCGAATCTTGCAAGGCTTTATGTGGATGATTCTGAAATAGACAAATTTTCACAACAACTTAGTGATATACTGGTATATATAGAGAAACTTAATTCAATTAATACTGAAAATATTGAGCCAATGGCACATGCTGTTGAGGTATGCAATGCTTTTAGAGAGGATATTGTTGTTAATCCCTCTGGTAAAGAAGCATCTCTGTCAAATGCTCCAGATAGAGATGATGATTATTTTAAAGTGCCAAAGATAATTTAGTTTTACTTTTAACTTTGAACCATGAACATTGAACTTTGAACGAACTTGGGGGCGTATGGATTCGACGGGGCTCGAGTGGAGTAAAAACTGCATGCAGAGGTTCCTGTTACCTCTTAAAACAACAGGGTTAAACATAAGTGCAGACAACGAATTTGCATTGGCTGCTTAATTAAAAGCAGCCCGTGTTTCTACCTGACTCCTGCTAAGGTAGAAACACGTCGATTAGCAGGATAGCCCTTTAGTTTCCTCCTGGCAACAAGGGCGAAATTTTTACAGGAGGTCACCCTTAAAAAATCCTGCCTGTGGGAGTTTTTAAGGGAATTTAATACACAGGCTAAGCATGTAGAAGTTTTTACTTCAAGGGTTCCGGACGTGGGTTCGATTCCCACCGCCTCCATTTTATTATACCAATAAAATCAATATGTTATCTATTCGCATTTTTGATTTGTAACGGAATTGTAACAGGTTTTTGATGTGCTTGGTTAAATAAATCACCAAGTTTAGATTCTTTTTCTTCTCCTTTCAAAAACCTTGCATATTTGGTGAAAAGCATTTGTAGTGATGTATGCCCAAGTCTTTTAGCAACATCATGTGGATTATCTCCTGC
>CAZIZE010000080.1:0-2109 GCA_964543655.1 uncultured bacterium | reverse complement strand
AAAACATCGTTTTATTTATTTTTATAACAGCGTTTTAAAATATTAAATTGACAAAAATAGCTTTTAATAATAGAAAAAATCTATGGAAAAATTTAAACTAACAACAGATTTTACACCTAAAGGAGATCAGGTAGAGGCTATTAAAAACCTTACTAACTGGATTAAATCCAACAATAAATATCAAACTCTACTTGGAGTTACTGGCTCTGGCAAAACTTTTACTATTGCAAATATTATAAACAATGTAAATAAACCAACACTCATATTAACTCATAACAAAACATTGGCAGCTCAGCTTTATGAAGAATTTAAAGCTTTTTTCCCACATAATGCAGTTGAATATTTTGTTAGTTATTATGATTATTATCAGCCAGAGGCATACCTTCCACAAACTGATATTTATATTGAAAAAGACACATCAATTAATGAAACCATAGATAAATTAAGGCATAGAGCTACATATTCACTTCTTGAACGAAATGATGTAATTATTGTTGCAAGTGTATCATGTATATATGGCCTTGGCTCACCAGAAGCCTACAGTGGAATGCTGCTATATGTTGAAAAAGATAGTGAGGTTGAGAGAGATTTTGTTTTAAAAAAACTTATTGAAATTCAGTATGAAAGGAATGAATACGATTTTCACAGAGGGACTTTTAGGGTTAAAGGCGATATTATTGAGATTTTCCCTGCTTATGAAGAGGAAAAAGCTGTAAGGATAATTTTTTTTGGTGATTATATTGAGGAAATATCTGAATTTGATCCTATTACTGGCAGGACTATTTGCCATAAAAGCAAGATTGCCATTTATCCTGGCTCTCACTTTGTTGCCACTGAAAACACTTTAAAAAATGCAATTAAAGAGATTAGAAAAGAATTAGAACTTAGAGTTAAAGAATTAAAAAATCAAAACAAATTACTTGAAGCACAGAGATTGCTACAAAGGACAAATTATGATCTTGAATTCTTAGAAGAAATGGGCTACTGCAAAGGTATAGAAAATTATTCTCGTTATTTAACCAACAGGAAACCTGGAGAAAGACCCCCTACTCTACTTGATTATTTTCCTAAAGATTATCTGCTTGTAATTGATGAAAGCCATGTAACCATTCCTCAGGTTCATGGTATGTATCGAGGTGATAGGTCAAGAAAAGAGACTTTAGTTGAATATGGATTTAGACTGCCAAGTGCTCTTGATAATAGGCCATTAAAATTTGAAGAATTTGAAAAAATGATAAATCAGGTTATTTTTGTTTCAGCTACTCCTGGTAAGTATGAGCTAAAAAAGTCTAAAAATTTCGTTGCTGAACAGATAATCAGGCCAACTGGCTTAATTGACCCTGAAATTATAATAAAACCTGCAAAGCATCAGGTAGATGATCTTGTTGGAGAAATAAACAGAACAATAAAAAAGGGGTATAGGGTTCTTGTAACAACATTAACCAAAAGAATGGCTGAAAATCTTACTGATTATCTCAGGGATTTGCAAATAAAAACAGTTTATCTTCATTCTGAAATTGACACATTAGAACGTATTGAAATTATTAGAGAATTAAGACGAGGCTCATATGACGTGTTGGTGGGCATTAATTTGCTTAGAGAGGGGTTGGATATCCCTGAAGTTGCTCTTGTGGCGATTTTGGACGCTGATAAAGAGGGATTTTTACGTTCAGAAACAGCTATTATCCAAACAATAGGCAGAGCAGCAAGAAATATTGATGCAAGGGCAATTTTATATGCAGATGTTATTACTGGCTCTATTGAGCGTGCTGTAAAAGAAACAGAGAGAAGAAGAAAAAAGCAAATTCAATACAACAGAGAGCATAATATTACTCCAGAGACAATTAAAAAGAAAATTTCTGAAGACATGAATCTACTCTATTTAACAGATTATTTTACAGTTCCTGTTGATACAATTGAAGATAATATAGAAGATTTTAACAAAATACATAGAAAAAGAATCCCTGCGCTTATAAAAAAACTTGAAAAAGAGATGAAAGAATTTGCAGACAAATTGGAATTTGAAAAAGCAGCAGAGCTCAGGGATAAAATAGTTTATCTAAGAACCTTGTTATAAAAAATCTAAATACTTGACCTATTAAAAAAAAT
>CAZIZE010000079.1:0-9214 GCA_964543655.1 uncultured bacterium | reverse complement strand
AGAGTCTTTGCATATTTATTAAACATTATGAATAATGGGAGTAAGAAACCTGTAATAAGAACAATATATTGAATCTGCTGGTTTTTAGTAACACCTTTTTGACCTGACATAAGCATATATACAAGAACAATACCAGCAGCAAAGAAAACTGATGCTTTATATCCCATTCCAAAAATCCATCCAGAAATAAGAGCAATACCTTTAAATTGAGCTGTTGAATATGTAATAGCAATAACTACTGTAACAAGAGCAACAATCAATCTCACTGGGTGAGAATTGTATCTGTCACCAATAAATTCTGGAATAGTGAATTTACCAAACCTTCTAATCTGGGATGCCATTAAGCATAGGAGGAGAACGTAACCACCAGTCCAACCAATAATATATGCAAGACCAAACCATCCTTTTAAATAAAGAAGACCTGCAACACCCATAAATGATGCAGCACTCATCCAGTCTGAGGCAATAGCCATACCATTACCAACTGAGCCAATGCCCCTTTCTGCAACCCAGTAACCTTCGGTGGTCTTAACTCTCATCATCCAGCCAACAACAAAGTAAAGAAGAATAAATGCAATCATAATAATAGCAGGTACAAGCTTAAATCCAAACTTTAATTGAAAAATTTCTTCACCAGCTTTGTATCCACCTTTGGCAGCAAAAACAAGAGTGCTTGTGGAAAAAAGAATAAATAATACAAATAAAATTATATGCTTGAGTTTTTTATTCATGTTATTCCCCCTTCCTTACATAAGTATTCCAGAGTTTAACAAATAAAGCACATAAAAGAATGTAACCAATGGTGCTACCTTGAGCAACAAGCCAATAATGAAAAGGGAAACCAAGGAATTTCATGTGGCATAAGAAACTCTGTGTACCGTCTGGACCACCTGTAAGCGCAATGATAATAGGAGTTAAAAATGTACAAAAAAACCATAAAATAATAACTGTTCTTGCAGCTTTTACCTCTTGCTTAACATGCTCTCTTTGAGGATTAAAAAAGCTAATGTCTATCATTTTTTCCTTTTCCATAAAAACCTCCTCCTAAAAAATTTTAATAAAACAGATAAATTCTAACTTTCCTCACCTCCTTTCTTTTGTATTTAAACAGGTAAAATAATGTTATAAAAAAGCTATTTTATTTATTAATATAATGTTTTATTTTTGTCAATAAATAAATTATATTTTTTTAGATAAAAGTGATTTTAAATACTTACATATAAAATAATTTTTAATTTACCACTTTACGTAAAAATCAAAAAATATTTTACTAAACAAAAATCATTACTGTTAAGGTTTGTTAAAACTTTACCTTGATTTTTTGTTTAAAGTTTATTACACTTATCTTCCAAAATAAAAGTGCTGTTTTATGGAGAATTATGAAAAAGCTTATTTTTATTTCAATTTTCTTTGTAATTCCTCAATTTCTTTTTCCACTCGATTTTAAAAAAGTTGGCGTGATTCTATATTCCAAAGCTTTTTACCAGGATTTTCAAGGATTCTGTAATGGATTAAATGAATTGGGATACATTGAGAATAGGAATATTATCTATTATGTTAAGGATATTAAAACAAATCTAAAATTAATCAAATCCATACTAAATGAATTTAAAAAAAAGAATGTTGATCTTATTCTAACCACCACAACACCTGTTACATTAACAGTTAAAAAATTTATTAATAAATATAAAATCCCTGTTATTTTTAATGAAGTTGGTGCACCAGTTAAATCTGGTATTGTGCAATCTATAAAAAAACCTGGTGGCTACCTTACTGGTGTTAATTATCTTGCTTTTGATCTCCTTCCCAAAAAAGTAGAACTATTTAAAGATGCATTTCCTTTTTTAAATTCATTGATTTTTTTCTACAATCCTGAAAAATCAAATTTCTACATAAGAAAAGGGGATATTTTAAATAATCTTAAAAAAATATCTTCTTTATTAAACATAAAATTGTATCCCCTAAGTAGTAAAAACAGAAAAGAAATGATAAATCAAATTTCACATTTTAAAGTAAGAAAAGATATGGGTATTTTAATGTTTCCTGATGCAGATGCTTTAGCAAATGTTGATTTAATATTGAAATTTTCCAAAAATAAAAAACTACCTCTAATGGTTATTGATACTAATCTTTTGAAAAAAGGTGGTTGCATAAGCTATGCTCCATCATTTTATAATGTTGGAAAGCAGAGTGCATTGATTGCTGAGCAAATTTTTAAAGGAGTTTTTCCTGGGAATATTCCTGTGGAATCACCAAAAGATATAGAGCTAATTGTAAATTATAGAGAAATAAAAAAATTAGGATTAACATTCTATTTTAATAAACAGTATCTATTGTATGCTGATAAGGTAATAAAATGAGAAAATTCTTTATACAGATTTTTTTAAAACTATTTATTATCACATTTATCCCTGTAATAATTACAAATTTCTATTTTTATAAGATTTCAAAAGAAACAGTTGAAAAAAATGTGGAGAAAATTTTATCAACCAAACTTGATTTTGAGCAAAAATCAATTGCCAAAACTTTATCTTTTGTGGAAAGTGACCTGAAAAACCTTATAACTCTATTAAATAGTAATATTTCACACTATCAAGATATTATAAAAAAAATATTTTACAACAGCAAAATTTTTACAGAGATTCTTCTGCTTAATAAAGATTTCAAAATTATAGATGGTATTTCTAAGTTCAATTCAATATTATTACATCCTCCTTTAAATATAAAAAAGTATGTGAAATTTTCAATAAAATATACCTCAAACGATGTTCAGCTTATAATAATGGAACCTGTAACATTTAAAAATTATGAATTCAATAATATAGCTTATGTTTATGCTGCTGTTTCTTTAAAAAATATTTTTAATGAATTTGCATATAAAACAAGTGATAATTATCAATACTTCATTTTAGACAAAAATGGAAATTTAATTTTTCATTCAAATTACAATTATGTTATTGCAGGTAAAAATTATAAAAATGTATTAAAAGAATTTCAAAAATATCCCCTCCATATTGACGTAAAATTATTCAATCCTATAACAGGTAAAAAAGAGCTATATTTGATAACTATAAAATCTGTATCTTCCACCATTCCACTTTACATTGGTGTGGAGATATTGGCTAATAAAGCTTTTGCTCAGATGGATGCAGTTAAAGATAATATTATTTTTGAAGCAATTGCGCTAATTATCTTAATGTGGTTAATTTCAATATTTATAGCTAACAGTATTGTTGTGCCAATAAAAAGATTACAGGAAGCTTCACAAAAAATAACAAATGGTAATTTTAATATAAATCTACAAAATTTACCTGAAAATGAAATTGGAATTTTAGGTCATAATATAGAAAGAATGGCTCAAACTATCAAAAAAGATATAGATACAATAAAATTTCAGAGAGATAAACTTAACAGACTTTTTAACTCTATTAATGATGGTATATATGTTGTTGATCTTGACTACAACATTACCATGATAAACAGCAAAGAGCTTGAGTTTGTTAATATAAATAGAGAAGATGCTATTAATAAAAAATGTTACAAAGTTTTTGCAAAGAGAAACAGTCCCTGTGAAAACTGTATGATAGGGAAAGAAGAGAATATTACCCTTTTAAACATTGATATTAATAAATATGGTTTTAGAAAAAATTGCAAAAGAAAATTTGTAAATATGAGCTTTATTAAATTTTCAGAAAAAGAGTATCTAATATATCTTTATGATATTACAGAGCTTGTTGAAAGCCTTGACAAAATCAAACAGGAAAAGGAAAAACTTAAAATAACTCTTGAATCTATTGGCGATGCTGTTATTGTAACTGATAATAAAGGTGAAATTACATTAATCAATAAAGTTGCTCTAACATTAACTGGTTTTTCTGTTGAAGAAGCTATAGGTAACAATATTAACAATGTTTTTAAAATTATAGATGAAAAAAGTGGTGAAAAATTACCATCCCCTGTTGAGAAAGTCTTAATTGAAAAAAAGGTGGTAACTATTTCAAATCATGCACTTTTAATTTCAAAAAATGGTAAAAAAATCAATATAGAGGATAGCGCTGCACCTATTTTTGATGAAAGTAAAAACTTACTTGGTGTGGTTCTTGTTTTTAGAGATGTTACTGAAAAATTAAAAGCAGAAAAAGAGATTCAAAAAATAGAAAAATTGCAGACAATTGGCCAGCTTGCAGCAGGAATAGCACACGATTTTAACAATATACTTACTGGTGTTTATGGAAATATCTCACTGGCTAAATTATTCATAAATAATGAAGAAAAACTGTCTAAATTGCTTGATAAAGCAGAGAAATCTCTTGACAAAGCTAAAGGATTAACCACACAACTTTTAACTTTTGCAAAAGGTGGCTCTCCTGTTAAAGAAATATCTTCAATAGAATCTATTATCAAAGAAAGTGTAGACTTTGCATTAATTGGGACAAATATTAAAATAAATTATCATTTTCCTGATAAAATCTGGAAAGTTCATGTTGATCCTGTACAGATAAGTCAAGTATTCAATAATCTTGCACTTAATGCTAAAGATGCTATGAAAGATGGTGGAGAATTAAATATAACTTTAGAAAATATAGAAATAAAAGAATTTCATGGTGAGATTTTATCTCCAGGTAAATATGTGAAAATAACTTTTGAAGATAATGGAGAGGGAATTGATAAAGAGATTCTGCCAAATATTTTTAATCCATTTTTCACAACCAAAGAAAAGGGATCTGGTCTTGGGCTTGCAACAAGTTATTCAATTATAAAAAATCATGATGGTTATATAGAAGTTTTCTCTGAAAAAGGTAAAGGTACTTCTTTTTTTATATATTTGCCAGCTGTTGAAAAAGAAAAAATATCAAAGCATGAAATTAAAGAAGAAACCATTTCCTCAGACCCATCACCTTTAAATATTTTAATAATGGATGATTCAGAAGATATTCTTGAATCAGCAAAAGAGCTATTTACATTTTTAGGCCATAAGGTAGCAACAGCCAAAAATGGTGAGGAAGCTATTGAAATGTATAAAAAAAGCATTGAAAAAGGAGAAAAGTTTGACATTGTAATCATGGATCTTACTATTAAAGGTGGTATGGGTGGAAAAGAAGCAATAAAATTACTTTTAGAAATAGATGAAAATATCAATGCTGTTGTATCAAGTGGTTATTCAGATGATTTAGTAATGGCAAATTATAGAGATTATGGTTTTAAATATGCACTCTCAAAACCCTATACATTTAAAGAAGTAAAGAAAATGTTGAGAGAAATAAATGCATAAATGGTTTTATTATGAGATTCTAAGCCATACTGCTGATTTTAAAGTAAGATTTTTTGGAAAAAATTTAAATGAATTCTGTAAAGCTATTGTCTCTTTTTTTCAAAATGAAATTTATATAATTGAAAATGACAGCGTAGATATTTACTCTACAAATCTAATCAACAATGAGGAAAACCTTTCATATTTTATTGTTGAGATTTTAAATGAAATAATCTATTTTGGTGAAAAAAATTTTACAATTATGAAAATAGAGGAAAAAACTTCTAACAACTTTGAGCTTTCATTTTGCAGGCATGATTTTTTAGAGTTTAAAATCGAACTAAAAGCAGCTACCTATCATAATCTCAAAATGATAGGGAATTTACAAAATATTCAATTAGAAATAGTTTTTGATTTATGAATAATCTCCTCTAATATATTTCTCTATTTCTATATTTGACACAAAAATTGTTCTGTTAATAATATCTTTTACATCTTTATCCTCAACATGCTCAGATATTTTTGATAAATCAGATAAAGAGGAATTAAGTTTGGAAATAGTACCTTTAATATTGGAGTTATCTTTAAGTCCAGCAACCATTTTATCAAGGAGATTATTGATTTCAGAACATAATTTCAACCCTTTTTCTGCAAAAATATTGTCACTTGACAGGTTTTGAATGTTTAAAAGTTGTGATGTCTGCATGATATTTCCTGATTTGGAAGTATTTTGATTTTTTAAAGCCTCAATTTCCTTTTCAAAAATTTCTCCAAATTTTCCAATAGTTTTATCTTTCTGCTTGTTTTTGCTCTCTATCTGCTGATTACCTGTGATTTTGTCAATACTATTAAAATCAATAGGCTTCATTTAAAACTCCTTCTATATTTTTTATCTCTATACTCTTTTGCTCACCATTTTCCATATTTCTTATAATAACTTCATCCTTGTTAATTTCTTCCTCTCCTAAGATTAATGCAAATTTTGCACCAACTTTATCGGCTTTTTTTAATTGATTCTTTAAACCTCTAATTTGATAATCAAACTCCCCTTTTAAACCTGAGTTTACAAGGTTTTTAAATATTTCAAGCCCTTTTTTCAACGAGCTTTCTCCTAAAATTATTAGATAAAAATCTGGTCTAATTTCAAACTTCAACTTATCAAGTAAAAGAACAAGCCTCTCCATTCCCAGTGCAAAACCTATTCCAGGAATATCTTTCCCACCTATTTCTTTAACTAAATTATTGTATCTCCCACCAGCACCAACAGCATTCTGGGCACCTAATCCACCTGCAATTGCTTCAAACACAGTTTTGGTATAGTAATCAAGACCTCTCACCATTAAATGATTCTCCACAAACGGCACATTAAAATAATTAAGGTATTGTTTCACTTTTATATGGAAATTTTTACACTCCTCACATAGATAATCAATAATTTTTGGTGCGTCTTTTTTTAAAGCACCACAAGATTCTTTTTTACAATCAAGAATTCTTAATGGATTTTTCTCAAGTCTGCTCTGACAATCATTGCATAGTTCATTAAGCTTTTCTTTATAGTATAATTTCAGAGCTCTCTCATACTCTGGTCTGCATAGAGGGCAACCAACAGAATTAATCTCTAATGTAAAATCTATGTTAATTGATTGTAAAAATGAATATAAGATAAATATAATGTGAGCATCTGCAAGTGGAGTATCTATTGAAAAAAATTCCAAACCAATCTGGTAAAACTGCCTTAACCTACCCTTTTGTGGCCTTTCTCTTCTAAACATTGGGCCATAATAGTAATATTTATGAGGACCTGCACTATTAAATAGGGAATTTTCAATAAAAGCTCTTACTACTGATGCTGTGCCCTCTGGTCTGAGAGAAAGCATATCTCCACCTTTATCTTCAAAAGTGTACATCTCTTTTTGAACAATATCTGTTGCCTCACCTATACTTCTTAGAAATAATTCTGTTTTTTCAAGGATAGGTAGAGTAATCTCTTTAAATCCATTTGCTTCAAAAATTGATTTTGCCTTTGATAAAATAAAACTTCTTAAAAAATTTTCTTCTGGTAATATATCCTTAAAACCTTTAACAGCTTTAATCATACTTCCTCCTACAGATAAAATATACTTTCTAAAAACAATCCTTGAGGTGGTGCGCAATATTTTGCTTTTGCTCTATCTCTAATTTCAAGCAATTCAGCAATATAATTTTCCTCTTCCTGCTTATTATTAACTGCTATTATTGCTCCTACTATTTTTCTAACCATATTTTTAAGAAAACCATTTCCAATAATTGTAAATATAAAAAAATCTTTCTTTTTAATCCACTTTGCATCAAAAACAATTCTCTCAAAAGTTACAGCACTGCACTTTTGACCGGAAAAAGAAAGAAAATTATGCTCCCCAATAATTTGACTTGATAGACGATTTAATATGTCTATATCAATTTCCCTATTAATGTGCCACGAATAGTTTCTGTAAAATGGCGAGTTTATTTCTCTATTGTAAATGTAATATTTATAAGTTTTTTTAATTGCATCCTTTCTTGCATTAAAATTTTCCCCAACTTTTACAATATCTATTATTCTAATATCATCAGGAAGTAGTTTGTTCAATCTAATTTTTAAATTTGAACATGAGAAATCTTTTGTAGCAAAAAAATTAGCTACCTGTCCCCTTGCATGAACTTTTGCATCTGTTCTGCTTGCTCCCTGTAAATTAATATTTTCCTGAAAAATTATTTCAAGCTTTTCTTTAATAACTCCTTGAACAGTTATATGTTGAGGCTGTATTTGCCATCCAAAATAGTTGGTGCCATCATATTCAATCAACAGCTTAAAGTTATTCATATATTACTGAAACTCCATACTAATTTTACAAAATTTACATGTTTCGAAATTTGTAGTTGGAAAGCCACATTGGTTGCAAAATTTAAAATCTATCTCTTTTTCTGGTAAAAACTTATTAATTTTTAAAAAAAACTGCAAAAAACTTAAAGAATAATTCATTTTGCTGTTAAAAAAATCTATTCCCTGCTCCAATACCTTATGAGGTGATTTCTCTGAATATGGACATGCAGAAGACACATAATCTATGTTGTTAACCCTGCAATAATTTATATTATCATCTTCTGATATGAAAAATTGTGGCTTTATCTTTCCAACAAGTTTTTTATCTTTTAGAGTGGGAGTATAATAATAGCAATATCTTTTCACATATTCAACACTTCCACTTAAAATATTCTGGTTTAAAAAAATTATTTCATCATCCATATTGTGGCCTGTAATAATAAAATCAAAAGAATTTTCCCAGGCAAATTTATTTAAAATATATCTTTTAACTGTGCCACATAAACTGCAAACTTTTTTTGTAATTTTTGATAATTCAGGAATTTTAAATCTATATTCTCTGCTTAAAATAAAAATATTTAGAGTAATTTTTAATTGTTCACATAAATTCTGAGAAATTTCTAAACTTTCTTTACTAAAATCATCAATTCCAAGGTCAATAAAAATTGCTTCTATGTTAAATTTATATTTTTCTTTCAAAAAATTCAAAGCATGTAAAATAGCAACTGAATCTTTTCCACCTGAGATAGCAATTAAAAGCTTTTTATCCCTTACTGGCGTATTTTTTAAAGATTTTTTCACTCTATTATAATAATATTGGTTAAAATGCTCTTTACAAATATTTTTTCTATCTCTTTTAACAACAGCTTCATTATTGCAAAATTTACACTTCAAATTCAACCTCTCTTTACATATTTAATTTTTTCTCTATTTCTTTAATTCTCTTTTTTATTATCTCTTTTTCTTTTTCAGAAACTCTATTCTCAGCAAGCTTCTTTTTTAAAGCAAATAACTCCATCTCCATAGAATACTCTTTGCAACAAATCCTCATAATACCTCCAAAGTTTTTTAAAAAAATTATCACATCTTTAGCTATTTTTCAATGTAGATTCTTTTCACCT
>CAZIZE010000078.1:0-17146 GCA_964543655.1 uncultured bacterium | reverse complement strand
GGGCAAATGAGTGAATTAATACAAGAATTTTCTGGAAAATCAATAGAAGAGTGGGAAAAATGGTATCTTAAAAAGCATCCTGATGCTATAAGAAGAGCTACGGATAAAGTAATAGACATGATAAATAATTTCAAAGATGTCATGAATCAAATTGATAGGGAACTTGTAGAAAAATGGGTTCATGATCTTGTAATTATTAAAACATTTATTGGATTGAGATTTCAAGAAGCTATTCTAATTAAAATATCTAAAATTTTAAATCAAGAATATCGGTTGGCAAATCCAGAAGAAGAATCTATGGGGATAGATGGGTTTATAGGAAATATTCCTGTTAGCATTAAACCTGAAACATATAAAATAAAGAAAAATCTTAATGAAAAAATTGAAGTTAAAATTATTTATTATAAAAAAGTTAAAGATGGAATTAGTGTCGATATAGCTGAACTTATTAATTGATCGAAAAAATTTATAATCCAAAAACAAATGTGAAATCTAACAGCATTTTTTTTACAAGTGCTTCTATTTGCCACAGAAGCAGTTATTTTGAAGGCTTTAGCCTGAAAAATCTCTTTATTTAAGATTGGTTTTATATTAGTTTAAAGTTCGAGGTAAAAAAAATTATAAAATAGCAGCTCTTTTTGCTATTTCAAAAGAAAAAGCATATTATCATTAAATCGAAATACTTTTGAAAATTCTAAAGCTTAAAATCAAAAATTTTTAAATCATCAACTTTTGTAAAAATATTCATTTCAGGTAGATTTTTCAGAAATCTTTTGCCATAAGATTTTTTTACAATTCTTTTATCAAAAATAGCAATTATTCCCCTGTCAGAGTTACTTCTAATAAGCCTGCCAATACCCTGTTTGAGAGTCATAATAGCTTCAGGTATCTGATATGAGAAAAAAGGATTTTCTCCATTTTCTTTAATTTTCTCTATTCTTGATTTTTTCAATGGATCAGTAGGTACAGCAAATGGAAGTTTTTCAATTACAACAAGAGAAAGTGCATCACCTTGAATATCTATGCCTTCCCAAAACGAGAAACTTCCAAAAAGAATAGAATTTTTATTTTTTTTGAATTTTTCTAAAATTTGAAAATTGGATTCAGTCCCTTGAAGAAAAATATTATTTTCTATTTTCCCTTTCAGTTTGTTATATACATTGTGCATATTTTTTAAATTTGTAAAAAGCACAAAAGCATTGCCATCAGTTATTTTAAATAGTGAAATTAAAATTTCTGCCATTTTATCCGGGAAATCCTCTTTATCAGGAAGTGGAATATCTTCAGGAATAAAAAGCACAGCCTGTTTTTTATAATTAAAAATTGATGGATAAATAGCTTCCAGGTCGACTTCCTCTATTCCAATCCGCTGTTTGAAAAATTGAAAGCTGTTGTTAATTGCAAGAGTGGCAGAAGTAAAGGCAACACCTTTTAGGTTGTAAAAAAATTCTTTTAAATGCATAGAAACATCAACAGGTGAATATTTAATTGAAATATTTTTTTGAGATTTTTCAACCCATTTTACATTTTCATAATCTTCTGTAAAAAATATATTGTTTAAAGTGGTTATAAAATTTTCACTAAATTGTGCAAGATTTAAAAATTCATCTTTTTTTATTAACTCTTTTTTTAAAAGCAATGTTTCATTTAATAAAGTATCTGCTTTTTGAAGAATTTTATTATCCAAAATTTTATCTAAATTAATCCTTGTATTTTCTGGTAATTTTTGAAACATTAAAAAAAACTCTTCAATGCTGTTTCTAAAAGTTTCAATGTTGTCAATTTTTATCTGCTGCAATTCATTTAAAAAATTAATAATTTTATACTTTGATATTGCATCTCCAAAATAATCAGTAGCAATATCCTCAATGGAGTGTGCTTCATCACATATGAGAAATTGATATTCTGGTAAAACTTTGCCAAAACCTTCATTTTTTATTTTAAAATCAGCAAATAGAAGATGATAATTAACAATTATTATATCTGATTTTTCAGCTTCAAGCTTCATTTTGTATATAAAACATTCTCTGTAAAATTTACATTTTGACCCAAGGCATGTATCAGAAGTTGATGATATGTTTAAAGAGTAAAGATTCTCTATATTTTCTTCAAGCTCTGATAGGTCGCCAAAATTCGTTTTTTTTACCCACTCTGTTAATTTTTCTATTGTTTCATTTTTAAAAAACACATTTTTTACTGATAATTTTGAAAGCTTATTTAAACAAATGTAATTATTTCTACCTTTTATAAAAATTGACTTAAATTGAAAAGGAATAAGATTTTTAAGTGTGCTAATATCTTTAAAAAATAGCTGCTCCTGTAAATTTTTGCTTTTTGTGCAAATAACAACTTTTCTCTGTGATAAAATTGCAGGAATAAGGTAGGCAAACGTTTTACCTATGCCAGTACCAGCTTCTATTAAATATATGCCACCTTCCTCAAAGAATTGTGCAAACTTTTGGGCAATTTCGTGCTGTGGTTTTCTGTATTCAAAATTTTTTAAATTTGTTTTTAAAAGTCCATTATCTTTAAAATAAGCATCAACAGCTTCTAATAAAATATTCATCTCCAATTTTTGCATTTAATTTTTTAGCTGCACTTCCTTCCCGCATGGCTATTTCAACATAGCCAAGGCTGTTTATTAAAAGTAGTAACTCTCCTTTAACCACATCTGAGTATGATTGAGAGATTTTTTCAAATTTCTGTTTTTTATATTCAATTGTAAAATTTTTATAATTAACAAGCTCATCTTTTTTTAAATTTAAAATAATATTTCCAAAATCATCAATGTAGATAACTTCTCTTTTTTCTTGTTGTTTATACGTATCAAAAGTAAAGGTATCTTTTAAATTAATATTTTGGCAAATTTTATTTATATTATTCGGAGCTTTTGCTATATTTGCTGCAACTGGAGCAAATATATCTCTACCATGAAATGTTGATGAAAGATTTTTGGGTTTATATATTATTTCATAAATAGCCTTTATATTCTCTACCTTAATAAAAGAGAAGATACCATTATCAGGGCCAACAAACCAATATTTATCTGTTTTTATTACAATGCTCTTTCTATTGCTTCCAACACCAGGGTCAACAACAGCAATATGAATGCTATTTTGAGGAAAATATGAGTATGAGGAAGAGAGAATAAAACTTGCCTGAGAAATGTTAAATTTTTCAATATTATGTGCTATATCAACAATTGTTGCATTTTGGCAAATTGAAAGAATAACCCCTTTCATTATCCCAACAAATAGGGAATGACCAAAATCTGTTGTAATGGTTAAAATCCTTGACATAATTGAATAAGTTTCTCTGCTCCTGAAAGAAAAAATTTATTGTTAGTTCTGCTTATTAAAACTTCAGATATTTTATTAAAAGGTTGAACATAGTTTTTAAAAAAGTTTTCTAAATATCTTTTCTCTATTTCACTTTCCATTAAAAGATAAAAAAACTCCAAAATTATAACAATATGATCAATTCTCTCTTTAAAATCTTTGTTAATTTCAACATTGGCTGCTTTAAAAATATTTGTCAGCTTTTCTAAAAGATCAGGTGTGTTTATATCAACATATGTTGATAAGTATAGAGAAATAGGTTTAATATCATAATTAGCAATAAAAAGTGAGACATACTCCACTTCCAGTTCATTAATAGGATAATTCAAATTATATTTTCCAATAGTTTCTACAGTAGGATATTTAAAAATATCAATCAATTCTTCAATTAATTTTAATTTATCAGTGATGATAGCTCTCTCCATTTATTATTGACAATATTCTGTAAACTTGTTCTAACAATATAATTCTAACAATTTGATGATTAAAAGTAAGATCTGATAATTTCCAGACAAAATCAGCTTGATTTAAAACCTCTCTCTCTATTCCAAAAGCTCCTCCAATTATAAACTGAAAACTATTTATTCCATTTTCAAAATTTTTATTAAATAAATTCGCCATTTTTTCTGTGGAAACTTGTTTCCCTCTTAAATCAAGAATTATAGTAAAGAAATTTTTTTCAATATTTTTTAAAATAAGAGATTTTTCTTTTTCTAAAATTTTTTTTGGCTCATATTCCTTAAAATTTTTAATCTCTTTTATTTCAATTATCCCATATTTTTTCAGGATTTTTTCATATTTTTTTATTGCTTCAGACACAAAGTTTTCCCTGGTTTTTCCTACAAATATGAATTTAAGTTTTGTCCTCAATTCCAAGAGACTCCAATTCTATTTTATCAGCTTCGAACCACAACCCTTCAATATCATAAAAATCTCTCACTTCTTCATCAAAAATATGGACAATTAGATCACCATAATCAAGTAAAATCCATTTTGCTTCTCTGTATCCCTCTTCTCCAAAAAGAGAGAATTTTCTTTTTTTGTTCTCCTCCTTGATACTGTCAGCAATTGCTTGAACATGCTTATTTGATGTACCACTGATTATTACAAAGTAATCAGTAAATGTACCAAACTTTCTTAAGTCAAGTATATTGATATTTTTAGCCTTTTTTTCAAGAGCTGCTAAAACAGTTGTTTTTAAAAGATTATTTTCCATATCCCTCCTTCCTATTTTTTTATTAAGCTTATCAGAAAATTTTTGAAATTTCAAAAAATTTTTACTCTGTGTAAAGTTGTTTTTTATAAATGTATTGAATACATTTTTCAGGCATAAAATAATTTATAGATAAATTTTTTTTTATATTTTCTCTGATTTTTGATGATGATATATCAAGTCTTGTAACATTGCAAAAATATACTTTTTTGCCAGATTTGTTAATAAAATAATCTTTTTCTTTTGTATAATTTAGTTGTTTAAGAAAGTTTTCATTGCAATAGAAACTTTCCCTTGTCATAACAATAATATCAATACTTGCAAGAATCTCTTGAAATTTATACCATGTGTCAATTTCATAAAATGCATCACTACCTAAAATAAAATAGAGATTGTCATTTGAAAATTTCTTTTTAAAATATTTTATTGTTTGCAAGGAATATGATGGCTTTTTCCTTTTAAGCTCAATATCTGATAATTTGAAAAAAGGGTTGCTTTGAACTGCAAGCTTGAGAATTTTATACCTTTCTTTTGCAGAAATAATATTTTTATGGAGTTTGTGAGGTGGAATTTTAGCAAGAACAAAGTAAACAACTTGAAGCTTAAATTTTTCTCTAATATCTTCAACTGTTCTTAAATGTCCAAAATGAACAGGGTTAAACGTACCACCAAAAATACCAATATTCAAAAATTTCCCCCAACTATTAGTTTAATGCTCATAGTTCATAACTTAATTGAAATTTAGTTTGAATTATTATAATTTAAATAAAGCAATAAAAACCAACAATTAATCATTGTATTTCTACAAATTGCAACCTTCATTATCCACACTAATAATATATTTATTTAAGTTTTACAATAACCATTGGGCCATCTGGTAACACTGCCCATGAAGCATTGTTCCCATACATTGATAATAATTTCTTCACAGCAGCTTCAATTGAGCTTACTGGGTGAAAAAAGTATTTTTTTAATATATCATCTGGTAGATCTGAATATATCCATGTTGGATGCTTTAATATTATCTGGTAAGTTTCTTGTGCACACCATTGATCAGGGATAAAAAATTCATTATTCATCAACCGTTTTAGAAATTTATCTGGAGAATCTATCATGTTAAGTACCTTTACATATTCAGGGCTGCCAAGACCTTCAAAACATTTTGAAGCAATTAAAATAGTTGCCCCTTCTTTTAAAACAGGTGCTACCACACTCATCCCTTTAACTGTCTGATAAAGGTTAATATCAAGTGGTGCTCCTGAATTGGTAGTAACAACAAAGTCAAGAGGCTCATCAATATATTTTATACAAAATTTAGATAGGAAATTGCATCCTTCAATATGTGCAGTTACAGGATTACCAGCAAATATCCCAGTTATTTCCTTTTTTGTGTTTAATGTAACATTTAAAATAAAATCAGCTCCACTTTTTTCCATAACTTGTAAACCAGCTTCATGAAATGGGTTCCCCTCAAGTACTCCATATACAGTTTTGGGATGGGCAACCATTTCAGGGCTATGCATATATTCAAGGGTTTTAATAGATGAAACACCAGGAAGTATAGACTTTCTTCCTCCTGAAAAACCTGCCCATAAATGAGGCTCTATAAAGCCAGTTAAAATTTTCAGATCAGCTTTTAAATAATATTTGTTAATGTAAACAGGAACTTTACCATTACTAATATAACCAACAAGCTCCATATCATTGTCATTTTTAGATAAATGATTGATAATTCTGTAATTATTTGCAATATCTTCTCCTACGAGCATAGTAAGCTCTTCTCCCTCATTTGGTCTGTGAATACCTGTTGCAATAAGGATGGAAATATTCTCCTTTTTAATGCCAGCTCTTTCAATTGTAGAAAGAATAGGTGGTAAAATAACTTTATTAGGTACAGGTCGAGTAATATCACTTATTACAATTACTGCATTTTTACGATTTTTAGCAATTTCAATTAACGGTTTGGAATCTATGGGATTATTAATCATTTCATTTAATCTATCAGTAACATTAGTTATAGGTGATGGCTCATCAGGAGTAATTATTCCTTTAAAATTGGGAGTTTCTGGTAAATCAACTTCAAGTCCTTCAAAACCATATTTTAATCTAACTTTCATGTTTGCCCCCTATAAAGTTTCATTTTGCATTAAAAAGTATTGCACAGTAAAAAATGGTTCAATATTACAAATAGATAAGTAAGTAAAATTAAATAATTGTAATGGATTCTTCCCCTTAGCTCTACTGAGGGTCAAAATGTCTTTTTAGTGTCTCCCAGAAAGTATTTTTGTAACTGAAGAATCCATAAGTTGTAATATTGAATATAAACTTTATTATATCACTTTAACCACTGTGCAAATGGTCTTAATATTGTAATTTTAGTATGTAATGAAAAAAAAATCAAGGTAATTTATTAATTTGTGGTGAAAATACTTAAATCTACTTGACTCAACCTTTTTTATAAATTATTTTTAAAAGTAATGAATGTAGATATATTAAATGAATTAAAAAATTTGTTGAAATGCTGCACTTTGTGTCCTAACAATTGCGGTGTGAACAGGTTGGAGTTAGAAAAAGGGAAGTGTGGTATAAAGCTTTTTGCAAAAATTAGCAGTTATTCTCCACATCTTGGTGAAGAAGATGTTATCAGAGGTTACAATGGCTCAGGCACTATCTTTTTTACTGGCTGTAACTTAGCATGTGTATATTGCCAAAATTATGATATTAGCCAAAATCCTGATAATGGTTATGAGGTTACTTCAGAAAAACTTGCAGAAATAATGCTTTATTTGCAGGATGAAGGTTGCCATAATATAAATTTTGTCTCACCCACCCATGTTGCACCACAGATAGTTGAAGCTGTGTTTATTGCTCGAAAAAATGGCCTTAAAGTGCCTCTTATTTATAACACAGGTGGATACGATTCTATAAAATTGATACAATTGCTAAATGGGATTATTGATATTTACATGCCAGATTTTAAATATGGTGATAATGAAACAGCGTACAAATATTCAGGAATTAAAAATTATTTTTCAAATATAAAAGCAGTATTAAAAGAGATGTATAAGCAGGTTGGCGATCTATTGATAGATTCAGAGGGGATAGCTTATAAAGGGCTTTTAATTCGTCATTTAGTCTTGCCCAATTCAATAGCTAATACAGAAAATGTGCTGAAATTTATATCAACTGAAATTTCAAAAAATACCTATGTAAATATAATGGAGCAATATTATCCATGTTACAAAGCAGATAATTACCCGGAGTTGAACAGAAGAATCACATCAAATGAATATATAGAAGCAATTAAACTCGCTGAAAAATATGAGCTTAATCTTCTTTAAAATCAAATATTTTTCCGGGGTTAAGAATATTCTTTTCATCAAATGCTTTTTTTATCTTTCTTAAAATTTCAATTTCATTTTTTCCAAGTTGCAACTGAAGATATGGTGCTGCTGTAATACCTATACCATGCTCACCTGTAAGGGAGCCACCTAATTTAATTGCTTCTCTATAAAACTTTTCAAGAAGCTCATTTGCATTTACAAGGTCCTGAAAAGAGGATTTATGATAAATTATAGTAATGTGCAGATTGCCATCACCGGCGTGTCCATATGTAGCAACCTCACATTTGTAATCCTCTGCTAATTGCTGAATATTTTTAACATATTTTGGTAAAAAATATCTGGGAACAACAATATCAGCTTCAAGCTGATCACCACCTTTTGCTTTTAAGGCTGGTAGAGATTCTCTACGTATAATCCAAAATTTTTCTGCTTCCTCTTCATCTTTTGCAAGTCTAAATTCTTTTGCACCAACATTTTCATAAATTTTTAATATTTTTTCTGCTTCATCATTAACTGCAAGTTTATTGCCATCAACCTCAACAAGTATCATTGCTTCAGCATCTGGCAAAGAGACGTTTAAATAATTTTCTACAGCTTTCATGGTGAGTCTGTCCATAAATTCTATTGCTGTTGGAACAATGCCTCTTTGAAATATTTCAACTACAAGGTCTGCACCTTTTGTCATATCATCAAAATATCCAATGAGAGTCCTTCTATCTTCAGGTAACGGCAGCAATTTAACAATAATTTTTGTAATAATAGCAAGAGTGCCTTCTGAGCCTATAAGGAGTCTTATAATATCATAGCCAACAACATCCTTAATATTTTTGCCACCAAATTTTACAATGTTTCCATTTGCAAGCACAGCTTCTATTCCCAAAATATAATCTTTTGTTACACCATATTTCACAGCCCTTGTATATCCCGCATTTTCTGCAACATTTCCACCAATTGTACTTTCTACAGTGCTTGAAGGGTCAGGTGGGAAAAAGAGACCTCTATCCCTGATTGCTTTTTGAAAATCAGCAGCAACAACCCCTGGCTCTACAGTGGCAGTGTAATTTTTTTCATCTATTTCAATAATATTTTTCATATTTTTTAATGAAAGCACTATCCCGCCATTTACTGGTAAACAGCCGCCACTTAAACCTGTTTTACCACCTTGAGGAGTAACAGGTATTTCATTTTCATAAGCTATTTTCATTATTTTTGATATTTGCTCACTATTTTCAGGAGTTATAACAACATCTGGCAGGTAATGCCTTTCTGTTGCATCATAATCAAAGTGCTTCAATGTATCTTTATCTGTAAAAATATTCCCTTTTCCAACTATACTTTCTATTTTTTTTATAACTTCTTCTTTGATTTTCATTTAAAACTCCTTTATTTAGCTGCAAAAAATATGTGTGGTAAATATAAAATAATGTTTGGCCATATTATACATGCAAGAACAGTAGATGCCTGTAGTAAAACAAATGGTGTAACACCACGATAAATATCAACCATTTTTAGCCCTTCAAGATTTATCCCTTTTAAGTAGAATAATGAATAACCAAATGGTGGTGTGAGAAAAGACATTTGCAAATTAACACAGATAAGGGTGGCATACCAGAGAGGGTCAAATCCAAGCTGCATAGCAACAGGGGTAAATACAGGTACGCAGATTAATAAAATTCCAAGCCAATCAATAAACATACCCAATACAACAAGTCCAAGCTGCATAATAGCAAGAATTACATATTTGTTTGAGGAAATTCCAAGTAGCATGCTTGCCAATGTATCACCACCGCCTAATCCCATAAAAACAGCACTGAAACAGTTGCCACCAATAAAGAGTATCATTACCATGCATGTTGTTTTTAATGTAGCTATTGCTGAATCTTTTAAAACTTTCCATGAGAGCCTTTTGTAGAGGAATGCAAGAATAATGGAGCCTATTGAGCCCATTCCAGCAGCTTCTGTTGGTGTAGAAACACCAGCAACAATACTTCCAAGAACAAGCACAATCAATACAATAGGTGGCACAAGAGATTCCATAATTAGTTTGGTTTTCTCTTTTATTGATAGACTCTGCCTCTCTTCTTTTGAAATAGGTGGGCCCATTTTTGGATTAATTAAACATCTAATAAAAATGTATAAAACATATGAACCTGCAAGAATCAGCCCTGGCAGTATTGCTGCTGCAAATAATCTTCCAACAGATAATCCTTGCAGACCTCCATAAACTACAAGCATTATACTTGGTGGAATTAAAATTCCAAGTGTACCACCTCCACAAATAGAACCTGCCACAAGCTTTGGTGAATATCCCCGCTTGAGCAATGCTGGGCCAGCAAGTAATCCCATTGCAACTTCCACTGCTCCAACTATCCCTGTGGAAGAGGCAAATATTGTGCATGCTAAAATTGTGGCAATTGCAAGACCACCTGGAATCCAGCCAACTATAAGATACATTGCTTTAAATAACTTCTCTGCAATTCCAGATGCATCAAGCACCTGCGCCATAAAAATAAATAACGGTATTGCAACAAGTACATAATTTGTTATAATTCCATAAATTTTATTAATAAATAAATTTATTACAAGGTTAAAATCACCACCCCAGCCAATAAGCCCAAAGACTGTAGCAATTGCTCCAAGAGTAAAAGCAAGAGGATGCCCCATAAATATCATTAAAAGCAAAATAACAAACATCATAATTGTTAAAAATTCAGCACTCATAATTCTTCCCCTTTCAATTTGAAAATATCCTTAATAAATTTTGCAATTCCTTCTATGAGAAGGAGAAAAAATCCCACAGGCATAACAGTTTTGTAAATATATATAGGTGGTGCCCATGCACTCCAGCTATGCTCATGGGTCCGCCAGGAGTCAAGTGTATAGGTAATTGATGCATAAAATATTCCTGAAACAAAGGGTAAGAAGAATATTAGAAAAGTAATGATTCTGAGCCAAGTTCTAACTTTTTCTGGTAATCTTTCCTCAATAACATCAATGGATACGTGCATATCCTGATAATAGGTATATCCTGCGCCAAGTATAAACATTCCACCATATAAAAATGTACTAAATTCAAATGCCCAGCTTGTTGGAGAATTGAATATTTTTCTTCTAATTACTTCATAAACAACCACAAAAGTAAGAACAAGCACAAGGTAGGATGCCCACACGCCAATAATAATATTTAATTTGTCTGCGAATTTTACAAATTTTCTCAAAAAATTTTTCATTTTTTCACCTCTAATATTAATAAGAAAATGCCCGGTAGCACCGGGCATGCTGTTATTGTAATATTTTGCCTTTTATATAAATATTGTATGGCCATGGAGCAACTCCACTTCTCAAATCTCTCCATTTTGCAAATTCTTTCCTAAATGCTTCCTGGGATTCAAGAACTTTTTTAACATCAGGATATTTCTTTTTAAGCTCATTTAAATATTCATGAGTTGTTTTAGCAAATTCAAGAATAGTACTTTTATCCATTTTTATAAATTTAATCCTTTTTGCAAGAATATTAACAGCTTTTGCATTTAAATTTTCCATCCAAGCTTCACTCCAGAGTTGAGTCTCTTTTGCACAAATTCTAACAATATTTTTTAAATCTTCAGGTAGCTGATTCCATGCTTTTTGATTAATTATAACTTCTGTTTGCGAGGATGGTTGATGAACTCCAGGCTCTATAACATATTTGGTAATTTCATCAAAACCCATTGGAAGATCTATTGCTGGTGTTGAAAATTCTGCAGCATCAATAACCCCTCTTTCAAGTGAAAGGTAAACTTCTCCACCTGGTAGTGGTGATACTGAAGCACCTAATCTTGTGAGAATATCCATGTACCAGCCAACTGTCCTAACTCTCATCCCTTTAAAATCAGCCATCTTAGTTGCCTTTTTATTTGAAAACAATCCTAATTCTTGTCCAGGATTACCGCATGGAAAAACAACAAGACCCCAGGGTTTGTACAATTGCTGCCATAGTTTGAGGCCATCTCTTGCATACAGCCAGATATTGTAACCTTCAATATCAAGTCCATAAGGAACAGAAGCAAAGCAAACAAATGCTTCATTTTTACCTTTCCAATAGCCTGACCAATCATGGCCACACTGAACTACACCTTTTCTAACAGCATCAAAAACTTCTTTTGCAGGAACAAGTGCTCCAGCCTGGAAAAGTTTTATTGTTAATCTTCCTCCACTTGCAGCTCTTACACTATCGCAAAAATGTTGGGCAACATCGTGGAATAGAATTCCTTTTGTCCATGTTTCTACCATTCTCCAATGAAACTTTTTATTTGAAGTTGTAAATTTTTTGTGCTGCCACTCAATGTGTCTCTGATCCACTCCAAATTTTTTTCTCTTGCTTTTAGCAAACGCAGAAAATGAAAAAATAAGTGTAAAAATAATTGAAAATAGAATAGCTCTTTTCATTGTACTCCCCCTCCTGTAATTGTTGGTTTTTAAAAAAAATTACTGTTTCACCTCCTTTCTTTTTTCTTCTTCCATTTTTCGAAGCTCTCTTCTCATAATTTTCCCAGTAACTGTCATTGGTAGAGAATCAACAAATTCAATTTCCCTTGGGTATTCATGGGCTGCCAATCTTTTCTTTACAAACTGTTTTAATTCATCAAGTAAATTTTTTTGAGGCTCTATTCCATCTTTTAACACAACAAATGCTTTAACAATTTCACCTCTTAATTTGTCAGGTTTACCTATAACAGCAGATAAAGAAACAGCTGGATGTTTGAGCAGACAATCTTCAATTTCTGAAGGCCCAATTCTATAACCAGCACTTGAAATTACATCATCAGTTCTACCTGAAAACCAGAAATAACCATCTGAGTCAATTTTGCCAGTATCACCAGTTTTCATCCAATTGCCTATAAATTTTTCATGTGTTGCTTCTATATTTTTCCAGTACTCAATAAACATAACAGGATCAGGACTTTTTACTGCAATTTCCCCTTCCTCGCCTGGTGGTAATTCATTGCCATTTTCATCAATAATTGCTACTTTATGGCCCATTACTCTTTTGCCCATAGAACCTGGCTTGATTTTAAAGAGAGTAGCTGAATTGCTTATGAGAAGATTTGCTTCTGTTTGACCATAAAATTCATTTATATTTATACCTAATTCCTCTTTTGCCCATAGTAAAGTTTCTTCTCCAAGTGACTCGCCGCCACTTGCAATTGTACGGAGATTTAATTTATATTTTGTGCGAATATTTTTAATATTACGCAAAATTTTTAAAGCAGTAGGTGGCATAAAGACATTTCTAATCCCATGTTTTTCCATTAAATGAAGAGCTTCTTCAGGGTCAAATTTTTTCAACCTACAGGCAAAAACAGGTACCTTATAGTACAGGCTTGGAAAAAGCACATCGTAAAGTCCCCCTATCCATGCCCAGTCAGCAGGAGTCCAGAAAAGGTCGCCTTTTTGTGGAAAAAAATCGTGTGGAAGCTGAACTCCAGGGAGATGGCCAAGTAACATTCTATGTGCATGTAAGGCACCTTTTGGTGGACCTGTGGTACCAGAAGTGTAAATTATCAGAGCAGGATCATCTGAATATGTTTTCTCTGGTATTAATTCATCAGATGCTCTATTTATGCAAAAATCAAAACTGAAAATTTTACCATTGTTAATAGAACCATCTACAACTACTATTGTCTCTAAATTAGGAAGGTTTTTTTCTATTTCGGATATTTTTTCAAGGTCGTTATTATTAATAATAATAAATTTAGCTGCACTATTTTCAAGTCTATAATGAAGTGCATCAGGACCAAATAGAGTAAATAGAGGAACATTTATTAATCCAAGTTTATATCCTGCAATATGAGCAATAGCTGTTTCTAACTGCTGTGAAAGAAAAATAGCAAATCTGTCACCTTTTCTTGCTCCAACTGATTTTAAGAAGTTTGCAAATCTATTGGAAAGTTTTTTAATATCATTAAATGTGTATTTTGTCACATTACCAGAGCTATTTTCCAGAATTAAACAGGTTGCTTCAGGAGTCTCATGTGCGTGAATATCGCATGTTGCAACACCTATGTTAAAAAATTCAGGGATTTGCCACTTAAAATTTTGACACATTTCTTCATATTTATCCATGATACACTCCTGTTATATAAAAATGGTAAAACAAGATTTGAATCTTTCTGGATAAAAGATAAGTAAAAATTGGAAAAATGAAAAAAAATTGACAATTGAAACCCTTTCTTATATAGATAAATATTAAAATATTGGTCTGACCAGTTAAAGTTATTTAACAAACACTATTATAAAAGTCAAGGAGAAAATTGTAATGTTTAATATTGAATCTGTCCCTGATAAAGTAGCAAAACAGATTCTTGATTTAATAGCAAAGGGAAAATTTCAAATAGGAGAGCCTCTACCATCAGAGAGAAAGCTTTCTGAAATATTTAAAGTAAGCAGAGCTTCTATTAGGGAAGCTTTGAAATATTTAGAGTTGTCAGGTTTTATTAAAACTGCACATGGCAAGCGTACAATTATTAAAAATGCAACAGAGGATACTATTAAAAATCCTTTGCAATTACTTTTAACTAAAGATGAAAGAAAAATAGTTGAGCTTACTAAAATCAGAGCATATCTTGAAGCATATGGTGCTAAAGATGCTGCAATTAACAGAACAGAGCAAGATATTAAAAAGCTTGAAAATATAATTAATAGGATGGAATACTATTTTACAGAAAATATTATCAATTTTAAGACAGATTTTGATTTTCATATGACAGTAGCAACAAGTACAAAAAATTTAATTTATATACACATTACAGATACAGTTCATAATTTGATAAGTTCTTCTCTAAAATTTTACAGAGAGGTAATATTTGTTTCAAGAGAATCACAGGAGCAGCTTTTGATTCAGCATAAAGAGATTTTCAAATTTATAAAAGAGCAGGAGCCAGAGCTTGCAGAGAAAGCAATGAAAAATCATTTGCAATACGTTATTAAAGAATATAGAAAAATCACAGAGAAGTAAAATGAATTTAAAAGAAATAGCATTTGATGCTATTAAAAGAGGTATTGATTCTGTTCTCCCTGAAAATTGCTTGAAAGAGAGTGTTGTTATAAAAAAGGATACTATTTCAATTAATGGGAGAAAATTTTTTTTCAAAGATTTTAGAAAAATTTTTTTAATTGCTTTTGGTAAAGCAAGTGTTAGTATGGCAAAATTTTTTTTTAATAAGATTAATTTTAGTGAGATTATTGTTGTTGGAAATCAGCAAAATCAAAATTTCAAATTTCCATATATAAAAGCTGGGCACCCTATCCCTGATGAAAATAGCTTAAAAGCTGGTAAAAAGATTTATAATTTGGTTTTAGAGGCAACTGAAAAAGATTTGATAATTTTCTTACTATCTGGTGGAGGCTCCGCAATGGTTGAATATCCCAAAATAGAATTAGAAGAGCTTAAAATTGTTAATAGGCTGCTGCTGCAGGCTGGAGCAAATATTCATGAAATAAATTCAGTGAGAAAGCATCTATCCTTTATTAAAGGTGGAATGTTATTAAAAAAAATCAGAGCAACATTAATATCTTTAATAATTTCAGATGTAATAGGAGATTCGCTTGATACAATAGCATCTGGAGTGACCTATTTTGACAATACTACCTATGAAGATTCACTTAATGTTTTAAAAAAATATGGTATTATAAATAAGGTTCCAGAAAGTGTAATAAAAATTTTTAAAAATAGTAAGGATGAAACATTAAAAAAGAAAGAATTTGAAAAATTAAAGGTTTTAAATGTAATAATTGCAAATAATTACAGGGCTTGTAAAGAGGTAGAGCTTTTTTTAAAAGGAAAAGGTTTTCAAGTATTTTACATAGGCTCAAATTTAAAAGGTGAGGCACAACTTGCTGCTAAATATCTTAGCAGTAAAATAGAAGAATTTTCAATGAATTCAAGTAATTTATTTGCTTTAATCTCTGGTGGAGAAACAACAGTTACAGTGAAGGGTAGTGGTAAAGGTGGAAGGAATCAGGAACTTGCACTTTCAATGTTTCCATTTATTAAAAAAAATAAGGGTTTATTTCTTTCTATTGGTACAGATGGTATTGATGGGCCTACTGATGCTGCTGGAGCTTATATAGATGAAGATATAGTGGAAAGAGCTTTAATGTTGAATTTGAAATGGAAAGATTTTTTAGAAAAAAATGATTCTTATAATTTTTTTGAAAAAACAGGTGGCTTAATATTAACTGGCTTAACAGGAACTAATGTTGCTGATATTCAAATCTATATTATATAAAAATAACTTTAGAGAAAGAGATTTTCCTTGCTAAACCTCTCCAAATGTCAACTTCTATAATAAATATGAACTTTTTTAAAAAAATTTATATTGTATTTTCTCTTTGTCATTGTATTTTTAAAGAGCAGAAACATCTTGATTTTGCTTGACAAGTGTTGAATTTAGTGTTATCGACTAAATCTACATTTGCCGGGGTGGTGAAACTGGCAGACGCGCTGGACTCAAAATCCAGTGGGAGCAATCCCGTGTGGGTTCGAGTCCCACCCCCGGCACTTTTTGTCCCATTAGCTTTTTTTCTATTGACCAGAGAAAGTAATCTCCCCTGCCTCTCTGCTCAGGGTCTGAATGACTTTTTTATACAACTTTCAACGTTCATAGTTTAACGTTGAAAGATACTTTAATCACTATAAATTAAGAATATTGCAAATGTCATTTCAAGTAGAAAGTTGTATAAATCCTAATCTCTATACCCCATTCCTAAATATCCCTTGAATTTATCCAAAATTTCTGATAATTTACTAATATGAACCTAAAAAAGCTTCCCATAGGCATACAGACCTTTAGTGAAATAATCCAGGAAAACTATTTATATGTTGATAAAACTACTTTTGCTTATAAATTAATAACTTCAGGTAAATATTTTTTTCTATCCCGTCCAAGAAGATTTGGCAAATCTCTATTTCTTGATACATTATCAGAGATATTTCTTGGTAGCAGAGACCTTTTTAAAGGGCTTTATATTTATGATAAATACGATTTTAAACCTCATCCTGTTATTAGAATAAGCTTTGGTAGCGGTGATTATACAGATGAAGAAATGATTAAGTATAAAATAAATAGGATATTAAAACAAAATCAGAAACACTTAAAAATCAATTGTTCAACAGAGAATTTTGCAGGATGTTTTGAAGAATTAATAGAGTTATGTTTTGAAAAATACAGCTCCAAAGTAGTAATTTTAATAGATGAATATGATAAACC
>CAZIZE010000077.1:0-26261 GCA_964543655.1 uncultured bacterium | reverse complement strand
TAACAATTTGCTAACAAAACTTGCATAATTTTACCTTATTTTTACGATTTTTTATACTTGACAAAAGAAATTAAAAAGGCTATCAATCCTTTTAATATCAGCAAAAACTCAATATGCCCCCATAGCTCAGAAGGATAGAGCAATGGATTCCTAATCCATGTGCCGCAGGTTCGAATCCTGCTGGGGGCATGAAATATAACAAAGTTTACTATTTTAAATCAATTCAAAATTTCATTTCATTTTTTAAAATATTATAAAATTCAAACATTGTAATATTTTTCTTGACAAGCTTTTTAATTAATTATAAGGTTAAAATATGATTAAAGTAGTATTAATTGCATTATTAATTTTTAATATATGATACAGAGCCGCTGGTTTATCAGCGGCTTTTTTGATTAATAGCTACAAATTATCTAAATTTAGGAGGCAATAATGAAAAGAATTGATTTACCACAAAATGAAATGCCCAAAAAATGGTATAATATTCAAGCAGATATGGATGAACAACTCCCACCACCAATTAATCCAGAAACTAAAGAACCAGTTACACCTAATGACCTTGCTGTAATTTTCCCAGAAGAATTAATAATGCAGGAAGTTTCCACAGAGAGATTCATAGATATTCCTGAAGAAGTTTTAGATATTTATAAAATATGGCGTCCATCTCCATTGATGAGAGCGACAAGATTAGAGCAATATTTGCAAACACCTGCCAAAATATATTTTAAGTATGAGGGCGTTAGCCCTGCTGGAAGTCACAAACCTAATACAGCAGTTGCCCAAGCTTATTATAACAAAAAAGCTGGTATAAAAAGGCTTGCTACTGAAACTGGTGCTGGACAGTGGGGGAGTGCTCTTTCGCTTGCTGGAGCTTACTTTGGCCTTGAAATAATGGTATATATGGTTAAAGTTAGCTTTAATCAGAAACCGTATAGAAAATTTATGATAGAGACCTGGGGTGGCAAGGTTATTCCAAGCCCGAGCAATCTAACTCAAATTGGGAAAAAGATTCTTGCAGAGGACCCAGATAATCAAGGTTCCCTTGGTATTGCCATTAGTGAAGCAGTTGAAGATGCTGCTACTAATAAAGATACAAATTATGCTCTTGGTAGTGTTTTAAACCATGTGTGTCTACATCAAACTATTATTGGAGAGGAAGCAATTAAGCAATTTGAAATAATAGGTGATTATCCTGATGTTGTAATTGGTTGTGTTGGTGGTGGAAGTAATTTTGCAGGACTTGCGTTTCCATATATTAGAGAAAAAATGAATGGTAAAAAAATAGATATCATTGCTGTTGAACCTACAGCATGCCCAACACTTACAAAAGGGTTGTATGCATTTGATTATGGTGATCTTGCAGGATTGACTCCTATTTTAAAAATGTTTACTCTTGGCCATGATTTTATGCCACCTTCAATTCATGCAGGTGGTTTGAGATACCATGGTATGGCACCTCTTGTTAGCTATTTTACCTATAAAGGTCTTATAACTCCAAAAGCTTACTCTCAGGTTGAAGTATTTAAAGCAGCAATAGATTTTGCTCGATTAGAAGGATTAATAGTTGCTCCGGAATCAGCTCATGCAGTTAAAGCTGCAATTGATGAAGCGATTAAGGCAAAAGAAGAAAATCAACCTAAGACAATAGTATTTAATTTAAGTGGTCATGGTCATTTTGACCTTGCATCATATGATAAGTTTAATAATAACGAGTTAATTGATTATTCACTTGATGAAAAGTATATTGATGAAGCTCTCAAAAGATTACCAGAGGTTAAAAGTTAGTTAATATTGGGGAGCTTATGGCTCCCCATTAAGTTAATACTTTTTTAAAATAGATTATCTCATTATCAGAATCTACTATTTCAAATCCAAATTTTCTGCAAAAACTAATCATTTTTCTGTTAATTGCAAGTACAGAACCATAAATCTCTTTTATCCCCCTATCTTTAGCAATGTAAAGAAGCTTTTCCATTAAAATATGGCCAATACCCTGATCTTGCCAATCATCTGTAACAACAATAGCGAATTCATATTTATCTTCATTTGGATAATAAACAAGCCTGTTAACACCTATAATTGTATCTTCTCCATTTATTTTAGTAATGGCAACAATAGCTATTTCTCTACCATAATCAATTTGTGTGAAGCTTGCAAGTTGTTCGTGACTTAACTTTCTTCTATAGCTGAAAAATCTATAATAATTTGTCTCTTTTGAAAGGGAGTAGAAAAATTTTAAATGCATTAATTCATCTTCAGGCATAATTGGTCTAATTAAAATATGTGCCCCATTTTTGGCTTTTTCATGAAACTCATATTGATTAGGGTAGGGAGCAATTACAAAATGTTTTGGTGCTGGAATTTTTGATGGTTTAATCTTTACAAAGCAATTTAATGCAGAAAAGCTTTTATTAGAGCAAATTAGAGGGTCAATAATTAATTCATCTATCTCTGAGAAATCACTGCTTAAATATGATAGTTTAATTAAAATTTCCTCAAGGCTCTCAACTACATTTAATTTATAAAGAAATTTATACATATAAGATTTTTCAATAAGTCGTTTTGCTAAAAATTTATTTAACGGTGGTAGCATAATTGAAATTTCATCTGTAATGTCTTTATACCTGCCTCCAAGCCCTAAAAATATGTATGGCCCAAACTGCTTATCAGTTTTTATCCCTGCTTGTAAAACAATATCTATGTTTTCAATAAATTCTTCCAATAAAATCATCCCAAAGTCAGATTTAAAATCAACTATTTCTTGAATATATTTTTTCAGAATTTTGGGTGATTCAATTAGCTTGCTTTGAACTTTTTTAAAATTTTTTGAAAGTAGAGTAAGGTTTAATGGATAAGAAATTTCCTCTGCAAGATGAAAAATATTTTTTATTTCATTAAAGTTTTTTATTGAGTTAAATTTGATACAGGGAATTGTATAATACTTTAAAAGTAGTTTTGATTCTATGTAATTTAATTCTCTTTTGTTGTTTTTTAGATTATTTTCTATTAATTCTTTTGCTTTTGAATAGTCAAATTTAAGCTCAGAATGGAATCGTGGTGGTGTGGCAATAAGTTTTTTCAATTTTAATCTGTAACTTAGTCCATAGTAGTAAGAATCTATAGCCTCTTTTATAGTGAAGAACACATTTTCATATTGTTGTAAATTTTCTCTGTAAAAATCATTTCCTCCGAGGCAGATGAAAATAAGATTTTTATGGTAAATATTTGACTTTATAAGCTGCTTTACAATAAATAGAGGGTTAATTCTTCCATTTAAAACAATCACTACCATAACTGTGTCAAATTTAGCATATTTTAAACATTTTTCTCCACATTTTACATAGTCAAGTTCATCAGCCTCTCCTGATAAATCTATTGGATTATTAACATATTCAAAATTTATCTTACTTTTTTTAAGCTCTTTAATAAACTCATTATCAAATTTTGCTATATTTAATTTTTTATTATGAAGCTCATCAAGAACAATAATTCCACTACCACCAGAATTTGTAATAACACAGAGCTGGTCACCTTCTGGAATCCTTGTTTTTGAAATAATATTTCCTGCAAGAATTATTTCATTTATATCTTCAACTCTAATAATACCAGCTCTTCTAAAAGCATTGTCATAAACAAGAAAATCACCAACTAAATTAATAATTCTATGCTCTATTAATTTAGAACTATATATGTTGTTGCCGCTTTTAACTGATAGAATTGGTTTAATCCTTGATGTGTGACGGGCAGAGCTTAAAAATTTGTGAGTATTTTTAACATACTCAATGTAAAGAAGAATAACCTTCACATCAGATTCACCCCAGAGATAATCAATAATATCAGCATAATCAATATCAGCAATAGTGCCTATACTTGCAATATATCTAAAACCTATGTTATTTTTTTCAGCAAAATCCAGCATTGAAGTGAGAATAGCACCACTCTGGGAAATTAAAACAATATCTCCATCTTGAGGCATACTTTGATAAAAAGATAAATTTAATCCCAAACGTGGATTAATTATTCCTGTTGAATTAAAACCTAATATGTTAAGATTTTTCTCTTTTGATACCTCCATTATTTTTTTTGAAATATTTTTTTCTTTTTCATTTTTTAAACTTTCACTAATAATAATATTGGTAAGTTTTGAATCTTCTACTTTTGATAAAATTTCTAATACCTGATTAAGAGGGCAGGTAAAGAAAGCTACATCAATTTGTTGTGGTATTTTAAAGTTGTCTGGTGTTAATGCAAAGATTTTACCCTTAAAGTTTTTTAAATTTTTTAAAATAATGTTACCTTTGCATAATCCGTCATTAAAATTACCAACAACTGCTACACTATTAGGATTAAACAGAGTATCTATATTTTTTACACTCATTAATTAATAAATAACATTTTTTTACAAATTTATCAATGTTGCATCCTATTTTCTCCATAATCTTATGTTTGAAATAAAGTAGTAAAATAGAGGCACATATATTAAAGTTAGAAAAGTACCTAATATTAAACCTCCTATTGCTACTGCACCAAGTGGAGCCAATCTTTCAAGACCAAGTGCATTTCCCATTGCAATGGGAAGCATTCCAACAGCAGTTCCAAAAGCAGTCATTAACACAGGTCTTGTCCTAATTTTTATACTATTGATAATAGCATCTTTTATATCTGTACCTTTTTGCAGTGCTTCTTGAATAAAATCTATTAATAATATTGAATTATTTACAATAATCCCTGCAAGCAAAATAAGTCCCATAACAGCAGGCATAGCCCTATGATAGTTCCAGAAAAATAATCCCCATATACCACCAAGCATTGATAGAGGAATAGCTACAAATATGGCAACAGGGCTTTTAAATGATTTAAAAATAGGTACCATGGTAAGGAAAAGAAGTACAAGTCCAATTAAAAAACCTTTAATCATTCTTCCCATAGAATCCTTTAGCTGTTTCAGATCGCCCTCATTTGACATTTTATAGCCATCAGGTATTTTATAATTTTTAACTTCTTTTTTAAAACTTTCAACTATGTGAGTAATAGCAGCTTTTTGTCTATAACCTATAACATCAAGTGAATATTTTAATCCTTGCCTTGAAATAACAGTAGGTTCTATAATTTTTTTGAATTTTACCAATGCAGTTAATGGAATTTTACCAGAAGGAGTATCAATGTAAAATGAATTTAAATCTTCAAGAAAGTTTCTCTGTTTTTTTTCATAAATTAATCTTATTTTAAGAGAATTTTCATTTTGAACATTCATTAAGGAAACAAAAGAGCCTGTAATTTTGGTGCTCAACTGTGTTGCAATATCATAAGGAGTGATTTTGTAATAATTTAAAATTTTTGGATTAAATTCAAGATTGTAAGAAACTTTATCCATATCCCATGTTCTTGAGCATGATGTAATACCCTTTACATTATAGCATTTTTTTAATATATCATTTCCAATTTTATCTATTGTCTTTAAATCATTCCCTGTAATCATAACATCGAGATTTCCTTTAATTGTTGACAATGGTGTAGCACCATAGTCAAAAACCTCTACATATTTTGTATCAGGAATTTTCCACAATTTATCTCTCAATTGATCTTCTATCTGCCAGATTGTTTTTTTTCTGTGAAATCTATCTATATAATGTATTGTGAGACTGATTGATTGAGGTGAACCTCCTTTACCAACTGATAAAACACCAGGCTCAGAGCCCACTGATAGAGAAGTCATCAATACATTTTTGTCAGAATTTAAAATTTTTAAAACCTGCTTAACTTTATTTTCAATTACTTTATCTGATAAATTGCTATCATAGGTAATTTTTGCTTTTACAATACCTGTATCCATAGGAGGCATTAATTCACTTCCAAGTAGAGGAATTAAAACTCTCATTGATATTACAAAGAGAGCAATTAATGGAATTGTAAGAGGGAGCATTAAAAATCTTTTGTTAAGAACAGTTTTAACTACACTTATTATAAAATTTTGAAATGGTTGAAGAAAAAACTGAAGTATTCTGTAAGAAAACTTTTCCAATATATTTTTTTCATTGTTCTTTTTTAATAAATAAGTTGCTATAATGGGAATAAAGGTAACAGAAACAAAATAGGAAACAACTAATGCTAGTAATAAAGTGCCACAAAAAGGTCTAAAAATTCGCTGAGGATAATCTCCTATAAATAGTATAGGAAATAACATTGCCATTGTTGAAACTGTACCAGAGAAATCTGCAAGTAAAACTTCTCTTGTGCCTTCTATTACAGCTTTTTTAATTGGTTTTTTTAACTCATAATAGTGCCGTTCAATATTTTCAATAATAACAACAGCATCATCTATTAAAAGTCCCAGAGCAAGAATAATTGCAGTTAATGTAACAATATTAAATTCTATTCCAAGCAACCACATAAATGCTATAGTAACTATATAAACAAATGGTATGGAAAGGCCAACAATAAATAGCTGTCTAATGTTTGCAAGAAAGAAAAACACTACTATTGCAGTCATTATAATTGCATCTCGTAAAGCTTCAAGCATATTTATATTGCTTAATTTTATTATTTTTTCCTGAGTATCAGAAATAGAAAATTTAAGTGCAGGATACTCTTTTTTTAATTCAGGTAAAACTTTTTTTACAGATTTTATTGCGTCAAGAACACTTCCTCCAATTTGCCTTTGAATTGCAAGAGCTATCCCAGGAGCACCATTACCAAAATAGAGAGCATTATTTTCTTTATAAGAATATTTAATTTGAGCAATATCTGATAATTTTATATCCTTAGTAATATAAATATTTTTTAATTGATCTATTTTTATAGATTTATTATTTGCTTTAACAAGAAATTGTTTCTTTTTGTTAATTATAAAACCTACTGGTATGTCAGCATTAAATTTTCTAATTTGAGTAATAACATTAAATAGACTTAAATTATATTTGTTCAATTTGTTTTTATCTATTTTTATGAAAACTTCTTTTTTATATCCACCAAATACGTCAACATTAGCAACATTTTTCAATTTTAATAATTTATCTTTAATCTGATTTTCTGCAATCTGTCTCACATCTGCAAGGCTTAAATTTGTGCCTTTTTTAGGAGACACTGTTATAACTATAACAGGTGCTGTAGCAGAAGATATTTTGTAAATTTGTGGAGGCTCTATATCTGCTGGTAACTTTCCCTTGATTTTGTTTAATGCATTGGCAACGTCAGTTGCAGCATCACCAAGACTTTTTTCATATTCAAATTCTGCTGTTATTACTGTAAATTCATCATTAGATGTGGAGCTTACCTTTCTAATCTTATCAAGAGTATATAGCTCTTTTTCCACCGGGATAGCAACATTTTCTGCCATATCTTTTGCTGATGCGCCTTTTTCTATTATTACCACTGAAATTTGTGGTCTATCTGTATCTGGGAAAAGATTCTGTTTTATATTAAAAAAACCTATTATTCCAATAAAAGTTAAGCCTATTAAGATTGCAAAAATAAAATGTTTGTTATTTAAAATTTTATTCATTAAAACCTTACCCCTTTCATTAATTACTGAGTTAATATATTTAATTTACCTTTTACTCCAAAAGATAGTAATCTAAGTTTATTTTCCATTGCTGTTATCACAGGAATTCCAGCTTTTATATTCCCTTTTACAATAGCAAATTTGTCATTCTTTGTTATTATTTTAACTAAAATTTTTTTAATTTTCCCATTTTCAACATTTAACAGATATGTTCCATTAGTTAACTGCAAAACAGAATCTATTGGAACAATTAATCCGCTAATTTTTTTAATAAATATTTTAACATTAACATAAGAATTGGTTGCAATATTTTTGGGAAGGCTTTTAACTCTTATTTCAGCAGTTACAAGAGAATTGTTGTTTGATTTAGGATAAATTTTTTTAATTTCAGAAGTTATTGGTTTATCAGAAAAATTAATAATAACCTTGTTATGAGGTTTTATAGACATTGCCTGTTTTTCAGGGATATTTACCAAAATTTTATAATTTTCAGTAGTTTCAATATTCATAATAGGTTTGCCTGGCATGGCAATATTCCCTTCATGAAGGAAAATTTTTGTTACAATTCCATTTATATCAGAGTAGATATTAGTGTATTTTAAATTATTTTTCTGAATAGCTATCTGCGAATTAATTGATTTTATCTTTTTATTAAAAGCTGTAATATTGCTTCTAATTGTTGCAACTCTTGATTTCCCTTCTTCATATAAAGTTTTGGAAAGGTCAAAATTTTCCCTTGATATAGCTTTACCCTCAAATAATTTTTTATCTCTATAAAATTTATTCTTTAGGTATTCTAATCTTGAGAGAGCACCTTTTAACTCAGCTTTTAAAGCTTCTCTTTGGGCTTTAAGTGAATATTTTGTATTACCAAGGTTTTTAAGTTGAAATTTTATATCTCTATCATCTATTTTTACAAGCAAGTCACCTTTTTTAACAACTTGATTCTCTGTTACATAAACTTTGTTAATAAACCCAGAAAATTTAGAAGCAATGTTTACAGATTTGTCAGGCTCAATTATTCCAAGATATTGCTGGGTTACATAAATGCTCCCCTTTTTTATTTTAACTGCTTTTACTGTGTAAACAGGTAGTTTCGCAGAAGGTGTTTTTGCAATTTCTATTTTTCGAGATTTTATCTTTTTAATTGCAAATAATCCAAGTAAGGCAATAATAAGAATAGGTATAATGATTTTTAAAGTTTTTTTCATAATATTTCCTCCAGATTTATGTTTATTTAGCATATTTTTCAATTACATAGTCATAATAGGCAATTGCTGTTTCTCTTTTATAAAGAGAGTCATAAAAATTGCTTTCAGCTATATATCTTCTACTTTTTGCATACAGGTAATCATATATTTGACTCACTCCCTCTTCATATTTCATCTTTTCTATTCTTTCAGACTCTTTTGCGAATTTTACCTGCTGCTTTAATGCATCAATATTATTTTTTTCAGTTTTAATTCTATTAATAGCATCTCTTATATCTTTTTCTTTTTTTAATTTTGTCTGAAGCTTTTCAAACTCAATTTTTTGCTTTTCAAGTATGGCTTCTTTAACACTGTTTTTAGTTTTTCCAAAATCGAAAATATTAAACTTTAAATCCAATGTAATTTGCCATATATTTAAATCATCTCCCTTTCCATAATTTTCAAAAGTATCCGCATTTAGATAAAGTTTTGGATAATATGCTGACTTAGTTTTTGCTATATTTTTTTTTGAAATTTTACTTTTGGTTGATAATTGTTCCAAAGATGGTAATTTGTTGTATGAAATTTTTTCAGGTTTAAAATTTTTTGTTAAAGTAATATCTTGAATATTATTAATAATTAGATTATCTTTGCCAATAAGTTCTTTTAAGGTGTATTTTAAAGTGTCTATGTTATTTTTAATTGATGAGATAGTAGCATCAACACTTTTTACATCATAACTTATTTTATAAAGGTCAACCTCTGGCTTTTTTCCAGTTTCAACCATTAACTTAACATCTTGGAAAAGCTTATTAAGGGAATTTTTATAACTATTCATTGCAATAAGCTGCTTTTTTAAAGAAAGTATTTTATAATAAACTGATTTTATATTAAAAATAACCTGATTTTTAGTTAGATTATTTGCTATTTTAAAAATTTTTTCATTTAATTTTGAAATCTCAATAGATTTTGTTATTTCAAATCCAGTAAATAGCGGCACCTGGTAGTTGATTCCAACTGAAAGTACATCTTTGGCAAGGTGCCTCATGTTTAATGGCTGTAAGGCTTGTGGGTAGTCAGTTTTGTTATATTTTGCAATAGCATCAATTTCTCCAAATTGTGATGATTCAATTTGTGCAGTTCTTTTTTTCTGAATTGAGATATTCAGAGAAGTTTGATTAATAGCTGGATTATATTTTAAAGCCATTTTTAATGCCTGCTCAAGTGTAAGAGCATTTAAATTAATAGAAAAAAAAATAAACAAAAAGAAAATAAAAAAATATCTCATTTAATCCTCCCATAATTGTTTATGGTTCAAAGTTAATGACTTTACTTTAATCACCAACCAGCATTTACCAACTAATACAAAACCAACCTTGAAACAAAAGATTTTTCGGACTAACGCCCTCAAAATGACAGCTTTTGTGGTAAATAGAATCAGTTGTAAAAAAATTGCTGTTGGATTTTGCAATTGGTTTTGTATAACTATTTCTTTTTAACATTGCTTAATATTTTAATTTTACGTATTAATTGTTCATTTAGAACCTGTTCTGTACATTTAAAAAAATTTAATACACAAGGAATTTTTAATGAATAAAAAACCTTATTTCCCTTTTTTTTATCATTTATTATACCTGCTCTTTTTAAGGTAGAAAGATGCCTTGAAACAGTTGATACATCAATATGTAAATTTTTTTCAATATCATTAACACTTCTCTCACCTTGTGCAAGAAGCTCTATTATAAACAACCTTACAGGATGAGCTAATGATTTTAAAAGATTTGCCCATTCTTTATATTTTTCTTCTAATTCTAAATATTGCATTTTTCCTCCTGTTTTACCTAAAAGACCAGCAGTCCAAGCATACCTTTTTTCCATTTTCAAGATTAATGTAATTTTCAGCAACTGCTTCTCTACACTTATCACAAATAACAATGTTAAAGCAAGATTTCCCTTTTTTTACTGAGAAATTAAAAGGGCCTTCATAATTAAAAAGCTCCTCTGGATTTTTATTAAAAGGATTTAAAAACATTTTTTCAGATAATTCAGATGGAATGTCAGTAGGTTTTATACCCTTTTTTCTCATTTCAATAAAAGGAGATTTAAAAGCATTTAACATTACTTCAGGCTTAACACTAACTTTAACAGCTTTTTCCATTGTTTTTTTAATAAGTAAAAATCCAAATTTCCCTTTTGGCTCTTTTTTCATTATACCTTTTCCAAATGTACATCCTGTTGCAAATTGAACGCCGTCTGCAAAACATCCTGCTGCATGTCTTTCTCCAGTAAACATAATAACAAGCTTATCCATGTTACGCTCTCTACTGCTATTTAAAATCTTTAAAGCAAATTTGCCAGCTGTAAAACCTAATGGCATTCCACCACACATATGTCCATGAATGTTAAGAGCTGAATAGAGGATTTCTTTTTCTTCATCTGATAAAGATGAAATTGAATTTATAAGTTGCATCCTTTTTTCAAACATTTTACACCTCCTGTTTAATTTAAAAGCTTTAGAAGCATTTTTATTGCAAGGATTAAAAGTATTACTCCCAGCAATTTTTTAACAGTATCTGGCTTGAATTTTTTTTGCATAACTGAGGTACCTAAAAATGCACCAAAAAAACCTGAAATTGTTACACAAGCAAGAATTTTAAAATTTACGCTACCCATTGCAAAATAGGTTAAAAATCCAGAAAAAGATGAAAAGGGTACTACAAAAGCAGTAATAGCTGCAACTTTTTTTGGATTAAAGCCCAGAATAATCATAATAGGTGATATTAATCCGCCTCCTCCTACTCCAAGCAAGCCTGATACAATTCCTACAACAATCCCAATAATAGATAATATTACAAAAGGTCTATCTTCTCTATAATTCTTTTGATAATTTTTGCTTTTGAAAAACCACATTACTGATGTGGAAAAAAGAAGAAACAGTATGAAAATTATTAATACAATCTTGTGAGAAACAAAACTTGAAAGATAAGCACCAACAGGTGCGAAAATAAGTGAAAAAATAATTAAAGGAAGCCCTATTTTAAAATCGAGTCTTTTTTCTTTTATATTTAAATAACTTGCACCAGCAAGGCTAATTGTATTGTAGAAAAGTCCTGTGGCTTTTGCCTGATTAAGAGGAATGCCTGAAGCATACATAATAGGAACAAGAACTATTGCAGCTCCAATACCTCCAAGAGAAAAAAGAAAACTAAATAAAAATGCAAGTAATGAAAGTAAAATCAATGTAAATCCTTTCTGTTTATATAATTTGCATATTTGCAATATAATACAAATATGCAAATGTCAATAATTTTTTTTTAACTAAATTCACTTAGAATTTGTTTTTATTATTTTATATATTTCTATTGGTTTTTTGCCATTTATTTTTGCAATATGTTGAATGGTATCATTTAATGAATTATATTTTATACCATTTTCATTTAATCTTTTTAGAGCTATGTTAGGTTTAATGCCTATTCTTTTGGATAATTTTTTTAATGTCATCAACTCTCCATGTGGAATTTTAGGAGCAATTTTATTATCAATCCAGGAGTTTTTAACCTTTTCTTCAAAATTTTTTACAGCATTAAAAGGAAAAAAAGTAAATATAGAGCCAACTGTTAAGAAAGTTATTATTAAAAAAGATAAAAGTAATTCTTTTTTAGATTTGTTAAAGTAATGAATTAGAGGTTTTATATTAAAAAAAGTATGAAGTGCAAAAAGTAATATAAAAATAATGGAAAAAATAACGTGTAATAAACTCCATTGATCTTTATTGAGTCCTAAAAATCTCCAATCAGTCCAATATGCTACTCTTCCATGGGGCATAATAAATAATATAACTCCAGAGATAACTAAAATAACCCCTATAAATAAAATCATTAAAGATGTTAATCTTCTTAAAGACATATTTCCTCCTCTGTTAATAGTTAATAATATAAACTTGAAAAATATTTTAATAACAGACAATTGCAAATAATATAAATCTAAATTTATAAACAAACACCAATTTGTTAACGAGTGTTTTTATATACCACAAAAAGTGATCATTTTAAGTTGAAAATCTTGTAAAACATAAAAGAGCCCAGGGGGCTCTATAACAAAAAAGTTCAAGGTTTTAAAACCTTGAACTTTAAGAAAAACTATTGGTTTGTATTATACAGGCATGAGCCATCTCTTAATCCCATTCCAGCACCTCTACCTCTTCTACCATAGCCTCTCTGCATTTGTGTAGAGGATGAAAGTATTTCATTGTATTTATCCTCTGAAATATATTTTGGTGTATAAGTTTCACCATAATTTTGAAGCATAGCTGAAAAAGCTTTAATATGATGATATGAGCCATTCATCAATCTATCATAAACAAATTTTATATCATCATTATCACTACTATTTATTAAGTTTTCAAGATCTGCAATATCAAGATCCTCTATCTCCGCTCCAACTTTTAATGCAGCAACTTCAGATGCTTCACCTGTAGCAACAAGCTCATTGTAAAGATTTGTAAATTCAGTATCACTAAATGCTCCAACAGAGTCATCAACTACTGGATCAGAAATTCCATATTTTTCAAGAAGCATTTTAACTGCATCCATATGTCTCTGCTCACTATTTGCTATGTTCGCAAACACTTGAAGTCCCCATTTTTCATAAAGCTTTAAATATACATCTCTTGCCAATTTTTCCTCTTGTCTCATTTTTAATAACCCAGCTTTTTCAGCATCATTTAAATCTTGTACAGGTAGTGAAGATATTGCATTGTACAATCCTGCACCTCTTTGAGCATTAGCATTTCCCCATCTTGGTTGAGCCATTAAACTAACAGACATTGCCAAAATAATTAATACTGCTACTGATAAAATTTTTTTCATTTTTTTCCTCCTTTAATTTTTATTGTGTTGTTGTGGTTGTGTTATTTAAACATGAACCATCTCTTAATCTTTGACCTTTACCTCTAAAATTACTGCTTTGAGCACCAAAACCAGTGCCATCCATAGGCCTTGGCATTGTCCCATCACCGTACCCTTGATATGCCTGAACCCCTGAAGGCTGAGTGTAATTACTATTTCTTCCACCCATGTAACCTTTTCCATAACCTCTCGCCATTAATGGCAAACTGCTTAAAAGCATTGTGCCAGCAAGAAGTCCAACTATAATTTTTTTCTTCATCCTTTCTCCTCCTTTTAATTTTTGTTAATTATGCTATTGATATTGCAACCATCGTGCCAGTTGTAACATGTTTAAATCACAAGGTTTTAATGGTTGAGCATTCGACAATTTTGTCGAATTGCACGACATTTTTTGTTATATAAAACAAAATATAAAATCTATTAACAATTTTTTTAACGAAGAGTCTTATACAAGTTCACGGTTCAAGGTTCATAGTTCAACGTTAAAAGATATTTAATAACAACAACTTAAGAATATTGTAGATGTCATTTTAAGTAGAAACTTGGATTATTTGCCACAAAAGCAGTTATTTTGATGGGTTTAACCTGAAAAATTTTTGATTCAATGTTGGTTTTGTATAATTTTAATTCATATAAAATTTGAAATTATAATGGAAAAATTAAATTATTTTTAATCTTACAATAAATTGTGTATATTCATTAATTTTACTTATAGCTTGAATTTCACCTTTATGAATTTCAACAATTGCTTTGCAAATTGCCAGACCAAGACCAGAGCCACCAGTATCTCTTGAACGAGACCTGTCTATTCTATAGAATCTATTAAAAATATTTTTTAATTTATTATAAGGAATTCCCATCCCACTATTTTTTATTTTGAATATAATATAATTTTCATCTTTGATTAAAGTTACTTCTATTTTTCCAGCTGTTTGGGTAAAATTAAATGCATTTAAAAATAAGTTAAAAAATAACTTTTCAATTAATTCTTTATCACCTTTTATTAATATTTTTTCTTCAGGAAAATTTTTCTTTAGAATAATATCTTTGCTCTTAAAATATTCTTCAAACTCAGATAAAGTGTTTTTAATTATTTGGGTTAAATTAATATTTTTAAAACTATCAATTAGCTCAGGATTATTTTTCATATATTCTATTTTAGAGAGCAATAAAAGCTTTGAAATGAGATTTTGCATTCTTTGAATATTGGTAATAACTTTTTTTAATTCTATTTTTAGTTCCTCTGTTATATTGTTGTTATTAATAATATTTTCAAGAGATAATTTTATCATAGATAGTGGAGTTTTAAGTTCATGTGATACATTTGCACTGAACTCTTTCTGTTTTGAAAATGCAATTTCAAGCCTTGAAAATAATTCATTAAGAGTTTCACCAAGTTTACCTATTTCATCTTTATTTATAACTGGCAATCTAATATTTAAATTTTTTTCTGAAATGTAATTTGCCTGCTTTATAATTTGATTAATTGGTGAAAGAGTTTTGTATGAAAAGTAATAACCAATTATTGCAATTAAAAGAACAAAGATAGCTATAGCCCAGGCAACTACACCAAGTAGATTTTGGAATGATTCTTCTGTTTGCTCTATTGGATATGCAATTTGAATATAACCATTTTTAAATTTTTTTATTAATACTCTAAATTCCACATGTGCATATTTGTCAGGTGATAAAAAAAGATAATTTTTCCCTTTTAATCGTATATCGTAACTGAATTTTTTTGTTGTTCCAAAAAATTGGAAAAAGTCTGGAATTTTCCTCACTTTTTTTGCCAACTGAGAAGTAAATATAACTTTTTTATTATTATTGTATATTTTTATCCAATATTTATTGCCACAAAATTTTATTTCAGCTGGTAGAATAGATTTTTTCTCAATAGATTTTATCAATTCATTTGTAATTGTTTCAAGGCTTCTATCAATAGCGCCATATATCAGGAAGTAGCTGCGTAAAAGAATAAATCCTGAAAATAAGATTAAGATTCCTAAATTTGTAATGAAAAATAGAATAGTAATTTTTGATTTTATTGTAAGTTTTGAAAAGTAGTTAATTAATCTTATATCCAAATCCTCTCAATGTTTTTATTATAATGTGATTGGTTAATTTTTGAAATTTTTTTCTAATATTTTTTACATGGACTTCAACAAAGTTTGAGGTAGAAAATATGTCATAAGAGTCGCCCCAAACATGCTCAGCAATATCATACTTTGATACAGGCTTACCTTTATTTAAAATTAAAAATTCAAGGATAGCGTATTCTTTTGGTGTTAAATCCAGTTTGATTTGCTTAAAAAATATTTCTTTTGTTTTGATATTTAATTTTAAATTTTCTGTAAAGATTATGTTTTCAGACTCTCCACCTGAGCGGCGTAGAATAGCTCTGATTCTTGCAAGTAATTCAACACCAGAAAAAGGCTTTGTGAGATAATCATCAGCACCAAGGTCAAGGCCTTTTACTTTATCGTCAATCTGTCCTTTTGCTGTGAGAATTAATACAGGTGTTTTTACCTTTTCTTCTCTAATAAATTTTAGCACTTCAAAACCATCAATTTCAGGTAACATTAAATCAAGAATAATCAAATCAAACTTTTCTGAAAGAATTTTATCAATAGCATCACTGCCATTAAATACAGTAGATACTGTAAACATTTCATTTTCAAGAGTTTTTTTTAATTCTTCTGATAAACCTTTTTCATCTTCAACTATTAAAATTCTCATTTTCTTTTCTGCTTATTAATATTAAATTTCTAAAATAAATTATTATTCCAAATAATTGACCACTAATAAAAACAATATCTTTTCGATAAATTGCATAATTTAAGAGGAAAAAGCTTCCAATTATGCTAAAATACCAAAAATTAACAGGAATTATACTTGATTTTTTTATTTCTGATATAATCCATTGAATTAAAAATCTCAAACAAAAAAATATCTGGCCTGTTAAACCGATTATTAACCAAATTTTTTCATTCATAAAAATATTATATCAGATTAAATCTGAAGAAAAGATGAAATTCTACTCTTTTTGCTTGATTTATTTAATTTGAAAGAAGGGCTTAAACAGAGGTAAATAGATTATCATTTTAATTCAATGAATTCTACATTATCCTTTATTTTTTAATGAATTACATCTATTCATTCTGTTAATAGTACTTTTTCACCTCTGTTATGTTAATTGATTTTATTTAACAAAATAATGCATATATCCTATTATCAAAATTGTGGAGCTTAAAACTAATCCCAGGCTCCAAAACATAAATCTATCAATTCTGTTTGCAATCTGTTCAAATCTTTTATCTATTTGTTCAAACCTTTTATCTACGTGTTCAAATCTTTTTTCCATTTGCGCTAAAACTAAATGAATTAATTCTCTTTGATGCTTTAACTCTTCTTCTACTTTAAGTATTCGTTCCTCTATTTTTACTATTCTTTCTTCTACCTTAATTATCCGTTCTAAAAGCTCATAATTTGAAATTTCAGACTTATTTTTTTGTTTTAAAATCTCTTCTACACTTTTCTTAAAATATCGGTTATAATTATCAAATTTTAGTAATTTTTTAAGCTATTTTTTCACTTCTACTATAGCATCTTCTTTTGATAATTCCTTGTAAAGTTGTAGAAATTTCTCTGATAATTCATCAGAAAGTTGTAATATTTCATCCTGCATGCTAATATCTTTTGTTTCTATAAATTCATTTAATTTGTCGTGAACCTTTTTGTGCAAGTTGAGAAGGTCCTGATACCTTGGATCATCTCCAAGAATTTCTGCTCCTTTGCCATACAACCATTGACCGCAAAAACATTCTCTATGATCTTTTTTATTAGCAGAAACATCTTTACCAAGAGCAACATCTACAAAGATGCTAATAACATTTTTACTATGTTGTGTAGCAGCAAAAGTTAAAAATGAAATTTCTTTAAATTTGAATTTACCAAATTCATTGTTTAATGTTGCAAGTTCATCATTGGTTACTACTACAAGTTTGTAAACATTCTCTACATTTTCATTCACCTGATTGGTCAGGTCAACAGATTTTTCAGCTAAGCCTGCTATTTTATCAGCGACCACTGTTTGCTCATCAAGAGCTATTTTAACAGATCTCATTCCATCAAGAACTTTTGGAATAGCATCTATTATCTCACCAATTTTTGTGTGGTATGAGCTTAATATATTCTGTGTATTTGAAGCTGAGTCACTCATAGTTATCATTTTACTGTCCATTTGCTGTTTTAAATTATTCTGCTCAATAATAAGATTTTGAATTTTTTCTATTGCACTACCAAGTTCCTGGCTCTTATCAATAATATTTTCACCTGCCTCAATTAAAGCATTTTGAACATTTTCAACATTTTCTGTTTCCTCAATTACAGCTTGAACAGAAGATATAATACCTCTACTAACATTTGCCTGCTCTTCAGTTGCATTATTTATCTGAGCAACAAATCTTAAAGCATTATCAGTTGCTTGAACAATTTCATCCATTGTTGTATTCGCTTCATTGGTAAGTTCTACACCTTCATCAACCTTGGTTAATCCTTGTTGCATTTTAGTTGTGGCATCTTGAACTTCTTTTTGAATTCCTGTAATAAGCTCTGCAATATCGCTTGAAGCTTTGGAGCTTCTCTCTGCAAGCTTTCTAACTTCATCAGCAACCACTGCAAATCCTTTTCCTGCTTCTCCTGCCCTTGCTGCTTCAATTGCTGCATTTAAAGCAAGTAAATTTGTCTGATCAGATATTTCATTAATCATATTTGTAATTTCACTAATATTTCCTGCTGATTCCTCTAATTTGGAAATCATACTTCCAAGTTCACCAACAATTGTTTTAATTGATTTCATTGATGCCAATACTTTATCAAGAGCAGCTTTACCATTATTAGCTTTTTCCTGAGCTTCCTGTGTAACATTTAAAGTGTCATTACTGTTATTTGCAACTTCTTCAATGGATGCTGTCTGTTCATTAATTGCTGTAGAAACTTCATCTATAAGTTGTCTAATTTTATCAATAGCTGTAGTTGTTTCTGCTATTTTACCTTTTACAAGCTCTCCTGCTTCATTTACAGATCTGTTATAATCAAGTATCATTTCTGAGCCATTTTGAACATCTTCCATTGCATTACCCATTGTAACCATTAAATCTTTACCTTCCTGAACATTATTAATAAGCTCTCCAGAGTTATTAATCAACTCTTCTGTTTCCTTCTTAATTTCTTGAATTGCATTCTCAAGTGAGTCAACAAACTGATATGTGTTATCAACATTTTCCTGAACTTCTTTAATAGAACGGCTCATCTCTAAAATACCAGACGATGTCTCCTCAATAGATGCTTTTTGTGTATCACTAATTTTAGAAAGATAAACAGATGAGAGCATAATTTTATCTGTTGCAACATCAGCTTTTCCAGAGTAAAGCCCAATATTTAAAATCATCTCCTGCAATTTGTCTATAAATTTGTGAAATGCTCGTGCTAAAATTCCTATTTCATCATTATGTTCATAATTGATTTTTTTATTTAAATCACCTTCACCTTGACTTAAATCAGTAACAAAGTCTTTTATCATTTCAAGTGGTTTAATAAAAATATTGGTTAGAAATATTCCTATTGCTGCAAATATTATTATTAAAATAACAAGTATTATCAAACTTTTGGCTGTAAGTGCTTTAAGCTTTTTATGATACAGTGCTTCTTTTGTTTTAATCTCTTTTTTTATATTATCAATATAGATTCCTGAACCTATTATCCATCCCCATGGTTTAAAAAGTTTTACATAGCTTAACTTTGGCTCTGGAACAGAGCTACCAGGCTTAGTCCACCAATATTTTACAAATCCTTTACCTTTCTTTTTGCAAACATCAATCATCATTTTAAATATTTGATTACCTTTTTTATCCTTTAAATTGTATAAATTTTTGCCATTTAACTGAGGTTTTATTGGATGAACTATAATTACCCCATTTAAATCATTTATCCAGAAATAACCTGATTTGCCATATCTCATATTTTTGATTGTTTCGATTGCTTTCTTTTTAAAAGCCTGAACAGTATTGTCAAGATATGCACCTGTACCTATTATCCAACCAGTTTCTTTCATTAATCTAACATAGCTCAATTTAGGCTCTGGCTTATTACTCCCAGGCCTTGTCCACCAATATTTTACAAATCCTTTTCCATGTTTTTTACAAACTTCAATCATCTCTTTAAAAAATGGATTACCTTTTTTATCTTTTAAGTTATATAAGTTTTTCCCTTCTAATTTAGGATTAACAGGGTGAATTACCATTACCCCATTTAAATCATTTATCCAGAAATAACCTGATTTATTTTTCCCATATCTTAAGTTACTTAATAAATTCCTAACCTGAGTCAATGTCCTTAATTTAGCAACATCTTTATCAGGTACAATCTCAAGAGATTTTTTATATAAAGATAAAATTGCATTATAAGTAACATCAACAGCTGTTACAATTTGAGATTTAACCTGATTTTCAATTTCTTTCTCATTTTTTGAGTCTTTATAAAAATTTTGAACAGACTGGTACGCAACATCCACAAGGTCTTTTATCTTTTCTTTCTGCTCATTCATTGCCTGTTCTTTATAATTTTTTATATCTTCTTTTAAAATTGAAACAAGTGTGTTGTGTGAATATAAATAGATTGCAAGCATTGAAACAATAACGGAAAAAATAACCAAACAGATAATTTTTGTTTTAATTTTCAAACTTTTCATAAATAACACCTCTCCTTAATTATTAATTTATATTGGAAATAGAACAGAGGTATATAATACAATTAAAATAAATTATCAAGATATTTTCAGGCTATTTTTTAAGAAGGATAATAGAAAGGTATTTTTTTACACTGTCTTTGTTTAATTCTTCACAAGATAGATCATATTCAGCAATTTCTCCATTGAGGCATATATTTTTCATATGAACAATTTCACTAAATTTTTTTTCAGTAAGATGTTTCATAATTTGAGAAGATTTTTTAGGTATTTTCATTAAAACTATTGCATCTGATACATTATAAATTTTATCAAAAGTATCCTCATTATAATGTGTAAGAGGATAAATAGTTAAGATTTCATTTTCTTCTACAAGTGGTGTGCTTGTTTTAGAAGCCATTGCTGAAAATGAAGTTATACCAGGAATTGTTTCATAATTTAATTTATCAACACACTGTTTCAGACCATTAAGAATGTAAACATAGGTACTATATAGCATTGGGTCACCAAGAGTAACAAACACTACTTTTTGAAATTTTTCAAGATCAGTTTTTATATTTGTAATTATTTCCAGTCTATATTTATTAAGAATTTCTTTTTTATATGACATAGAAAATATTGCTGGCTTTACAATAGCATCCTTTAAATATGGCTCAATAGTTTTGTAGGCAATACTGTTTTCTACTTTATCTTTTGTTGGAACATAAACAACATCTGCTTCTTTTATTAAATTTGCTCCTCGAACTGTTACAAGATCAGGACAACCAGGCCCTATTCCTACTCCAAAAAATTTTCCTTGCTTCATAACCTTTCTCCGTAACCTATTAAATTACAGGCTGCCGAAGCAGCCTGAAAAATTTAAAATTCTGCTTGTAATTGAACAGTAACAGAATCTTTTGAATCTATACTTTCTCCAAGAAATTTAACAATATCATCATCAGCTTCACCATGTAGATATTCAATGTTCAAGTTAACATTTGTACCCCACTTTTCATTGGAAAATAAATTTGTAGAAACAGCAATACCATACTGTTTCTCCATAAATAATTCTGGATCAATAAAAGCAGCATCATCTGAGCCTTCATACTTAATAGCAAGAGTCATTTCTTTTTCATTCCAATATGGGAAAGTATAACCTAATTCAAAATTCCATGTTTTTGGTTGAAATTTTTTACCAATTCCACCAAAATCAGTTTTATCAAAATTATCTGTTGCTCCAACATACTCTGCAATAAAATTAAAATTATATGCTTCTGCCATTAAAAATGCATGAAAAGCACCAACATAATCTTTTACACTACTTCCCCAGCCATTATCACTAAAAGCATCTTTGAAATCATCTGTATCAGCTAAATTATTTAAATATGATAATTGAATAGTTAGACTTGTTTCTTCTGGTAAAATATTTAAAATATGGTTATTGTAACTTTCCCTTGCTTCACTTCCAGGTTCCCCAGGTGAAGCAGGTCCAAATTCTATACTTAAAGTTGCACCCCAGGATTTAATAATATCTTCATTATTATCGCTATTTTCATTAATATCTGGGTTAAAAAAGTAAACAGAAAAATCTATTCCTTTATAAAAAGCACCAAAGAGATATGCAGATTCTTGAATTTCACCAAGCTCAAGAGTAAGAGGATCACTAACAAAGTTTGTTTCAAAATTTCCAAATGGTACATACATCCTACCTGCTTTTAAATATAAAGGGAAATAATCAGTATTACCAAGTGTAATATATCCTTCATCTATGTCCACAGGCTCAGTGTCATCTTCTTCCCACAAAAATACCATATTTGCACTTGCATATTTGTGAAGTTTAGCTTCGATATCAAGTTCGGCTGTTGCAAGTGTTATATCACTACTTGCATCTCCTGAAATTTTTTTATTATCAATCCCTGTATAATTCGCCTCAACCTCTACAACTCCTCCAATTGAGATATGATCCTTTAATGTTTTTAACATTTCAGAAGCTTCCTTGATTTCTTCCTGATTTTTTTTGGTTTCCTCTATTGAAGCTTGCTGATGCTCTACCTTTTTTTCAAGTTCCATTAATTTTTGTTGAAGCATCTTAATTTGTTGCATTAACTCCTCTGTTGATGCTGCTTTTGAAATACTCGGCACACCTGCAAAAATAAAAAAAGCCAAAATCAGTAAAACAATTTTTTTCATAATTTTAACCTCCAAATTATTTTAATTTTATACCATTATCTTTTGCAACATCTTTAATGTGTTGAACAAATATATCAGCAAATTCATTATTAGAACCAAGCCCTTCAAGAACAGGATAAACTTTAAACCCTGCTTTTTCTAAAACATTTTTCCAAGAATCAGGCTCATTACCAGCCATATCATTATTAGCATGGTCACCTGCAACAATCATAAATGGCTTTAAAACTATTTTCTTTGATTTGGCGTGCTTTTTCAGAGAATTAACAACATCTTGTAAGGAAGGATAACCTTCAACAGTACCAATATATGTCTGTACATCTGGATACATCTTATTGAATTCTTTTTGAGTTTCAGCATAAATGCCTGTTGAATAAAATTCATTTCCATGTCCCATATATACAAGAACAGCGCCTTTTTTCTTTGCAAACTCAACATCTGGTTTTAAAACCTCTACAGCCTTTTCTATATCTTCATGATAATCATATTTGGGACCATAAGTTCCAAGTGCTGGTCTTCCAACAACAATTTTATAAAATGGTTTCCACTTTTTCTTAATTGTTTGAATGGAATTTAAACCTCTTGCATATTCCAAAACATCTGAAAATTCTTCACCATGGTAAATATGAGTTGGTTGAATAATAATTGTTTTGTATCCCTGATCAGAAAGGTCACCAAGAGTTGCAACAATACCTTTTACATAAATAATCTCTTTTGGTACACCCATTTTAAGCCATTTATCAGCTTCTGCCTGTCTCTTTTCCCAGATATGTCTAATAATATTAGATGTAAAAGTTACTTTAACTGTGGTTTTTGGAAATGCTTTTTTTACATGATTAATAATGTTAATAATTGATTTTAAACCTGATGGATAAGTTGTGCCAAAACTTGCTATAACTATAGCAGTTTTATTTTTTTTCATTCCACTCCCCATTGCAAAAATATTTGAGGTTGCAAAACATAAAATTAAACTAAAAGCAATTAAAATTTTCACTATTCTTTTCATAGTGTCCTCCTTTAAATTTTTTTAACTGAATAAAAATAATATAACTCTCTACTAAAAGTGCTATTTACAATGTTTTAACTCATTGTTATCAGAGTTTTTTAACTTTGAACTATAAAAAGTTATGAATCTGTCCAACATCACCTCCTTTCAAATAAAATTTTTATAAAATAAGCTTTTTTGAGATCAGGGTTCAAATGGCTAATGAACTGCCCGATCCCAATACCCGGGGATACTTTTCGTCAATCCTGCTGGCGCAGGACATGACGGGCTCCAGGTCTTCTGGCTTCCGGGCGACCTACTCACCAACCTTCCCACCAGGCACTTCAGTGCTTTATTATTTTTCATAAAGCACTTCCTGTGCTTCGGCAGTGGTTAAACTGGCTTTCGTTCCCGGTTACAGCTGCGGGTACAGCGCCGGACTTTCACCGGACTTCCCTTAAAGCCAACGACCATATATTAAAATTTATATTCTTTGTCAATGAAATTTTTTTAATAAAAAATGTAGAGATGTGCAATTAAGCTTTTTGTTCTTGATAATTTAATACTTTAATGATAGATATATGAAAATTTTATGCAGGAGAATTACATGGAAAAAAGGTTATCCATAATTTTACTGATATTTTCAATAGTTGCAGTATTTTTTATCTCTGTTCACCAGCGTTTTAATCAATATAATATCTGGAAAAAAAATAAAAGTATATACTTTGTTGATAAGTATCCAGCAGTAACCACTCTTGATGCATATTACTGGTTGAGATATGCGGAGGTTAATGCTAATCTTAAAAAAAAGCCTAAATTTGATTTGAATGGTTATCCAGATTTGCGTAAATTTCCTAAACATGTACCTTCATTAAGTCTTTTATTATCTAAATTTTATAAATTTTTTAATTCTGATGGATATAATCCAATGTATGTTGGAAGTATTAAATTTATAGACATTGTATCAGGGTTATTTATAATTCCATTAATTTTGTATATTTATTTCAGTGGAGGAGGCTTTGCAGGTATTTTAGGTGGTTTAATAGGCACATTTAGTTGGGCATACTATATAAGATCCTGTACAGGTAGAGTGGATACAGATGGAATAGTTTTGTTTGCACCTATTACAATTGCCTTGGTTATGCTCTTATCAATTATTTCAAGGGAAAAATTTTTGAAATATTTTTTTGCAGCAATTTCTGGACTTTTATTCCTGATTTTGTCCAAATATCATGATGCTATTAAAGTTGGGTACATTGCTTATTTGATTTTATTTATAATTTCAGCCTGGCTGAATAATGAAAGAAAGTTCAGTAAAGATATCAATATAACAATAATTCTTTTTATTATTTTTTCCAATCCACTTAATCTATTTTTTGGCATAAAATATTTTTTCGGATTTTTAAGCTCTAAATATTTCTTAAATTTTGGGACAAAAGATGTTGAGCATGGAATTAAGATAGTGTTGCCCAATATAATTTCTACAATTACAGAAACTCAACGTATGCCAGCTGATAGAATTTTAAATATGATGTTTACTAATAAATTTCTTGCAGTTTCAGGACTTATTTTATCAGTAGTTTATTTTATAAAAAATTATAAAAGAAGTTTAATGTTGCTACCTGTTTTTGGAATAGGGTGCCTTGCATTTTTTACTTCAAATAGATTTTCTATGTTTTTAGCACCATTTGTTGGAATAGGTATAGGTTATGCAATAACATTAATTGTACATTATTTTTATTATTTTTTAAAGAAAAAAGAACATTTTTCAAAGTATATAGCAGAGGTGGCAATTTGTTTTATATTATTTTTTTTGCTAAATAAGTACACTGCCTATTCTTATGTCCCAAGACCATCTATACCAGCACCTATTGTAAAGTCTTTTATTGATATGAATAAAAAATTTGGCAAAAACAAAGTTGTATATACATGGTGGGATTTTGGATATGCTTTAATGGAGTTAGGAGATTTTTATACGTACCATGATGGAGGTATTCATGGTGGAATAAGAACTTATCTTGTTGCAAAAGGTATGACCATTAGCAATCAACAAAAGCTTTACAATATGCTTGGATATATTGATGATAATGGATTTAAAAATGTTTCTAAAATGATTCATGATAACAGATCACCTGAGTATATGTTATCAAAGCTTTTTAACTATAATCATCCAAAGTTTAAAATGCAAAAAGATATTTATATTTTATACACAAGAGATATGATTGGTAAATATGGTGCTATTTCTTTTTTTGGTAACTGGGATTTTCATAGAAAAAAAAGTGATCCAGATGCATACCAGGAATTAAGATGTACTCAGATTAAGAATAATCAACTTTACTGCGGCAATATGATAATTAATTTAGGAAATGGCATTGGTAAAATAGGAATAAACAGAGAATTTAAAATAAGGAAAGTGTTATTTATTAACAATGGTTATGTAGTAAAGGAAAATGATTTTGACAATAATGGTTACTATCTTGAGCTACTGTTGAAAAATAATAGAGTTTTTGGAATATTTATTATTAACAATAGGCTTTTTAATTCTAATTTTAATCAGCAATTCCTGCTTGGTAGAGTTAATAAAAAGTATTTTAAAGAAGTTTACAATAACTTCCCTTTTGCAAGGTTATTTAAATTAATAAAGCCAAAGAATTAAAATTTAGTTAGATAAATTAATATTTTTTACCTCTAACCTGCCATTAATTTCCATTGCAAGTCTAAGCTTATTAGGTGATTTGCATTCTCCTGGAAAATAGAGGTAACCATA